>NZ_JBEOOG010000005.1:0-86104 GCF_040308965.1 Pseudoalteromonas sp. MER144-MNA-CIBAN-0113 | reverse complement strand
ATCCGGAGCGGGAAATCGTGCAGGCTCAGGCAGCAGCATAAAACGGGAAAATCGGACAACTACCTTGAAAAACTCCGATAATTAATCAAGCAATGGCTGATCAAAGCTCCTCGTTGGAGGAACTCGATTTAGAAAACTTAGATTTACCTGTTTTGTTACCTGAAGCAAAATCTATTTTAGCAGTTATTTTTGCTCGAGATTACCTGCAAGCAACTAGCTTAAATGAGCAAGAAATTATAGCTAGACTAAGTAATGTGGGTTTAAAACCGTTGAGTAGTCATTCGGAATTATTAGGAGGGTTGGCAGGATTAAAAGGGTTAACATTGTGGCTTAATTCATTAAATTTCGAGCAGTTAAAAGATGCGCAGAGTTTATTGAATAGTTTTGCAGCTAAAGGCGTTTTTGAACCCTTCGCTATATTAAACACTAGGCTGGGTGGCGTTGCTTATGATAATAAGAATGAATTGGATCCTCTTTATTTCTTTATCCAAAATTATTCAGAGTTTTCTATCCATTCCGGTGATCCAATGACCTATGAAAATAAGAAAAATAAAGCATTTATAGACTTTTTTACTCGCAATGGAGCTCACATTGAACCGCAACACCTTCGAGCTGCATTTGCACTCAAAATCCAATCTAAAAAAAGCTATGATAGTCTGATAACACACTTTCCTGAGTTAGAAGTAATGAGCGGGGACGACTACTTCTCAGTTAATTGTCGGTAGGTTAATACTTGGATAAAACATATATTTTTGAACTTAAAAAAGTGCGAAATGGTTCGCACTTCTTAATTTACTTTGTTCTTTAAAAGGTCCATTCTAAATGAATTTGCGGTACTGATTCGCTAACATCAGTACCAAATTTATTGTGCCAGTATTGCCATTCCATACCTAACAGTAAGGTATTTTCTTTCATTTCTAGCGCATGTCCCATATCCCATACAATAATAGGTTGGGCTAAAAACCAAGCACGCACATCGTTACCAAACTCATCTTTGCGTTCAGCAATGTACTCTGCATGGCCTTTTACGTTAAACTTTTGCGAGCCAATCATGAACGGGTAATCAAAGGCTACATCAAACATCCAGCTGTTAGTTTCAATGGGTGCACCGCCTTTTGCAACGCCTTCGCTATCATCAATGTATGCACTGATAAGGGTTGAAAAGAAATTAAAACCAGGCACATCCCAGCTTAATTTTACGCCTGGTAAATATTTAACCACTTTGGCATCGCCTGCAGCATTAATACCCATGGTTAGGCCAACATCAACAAGCGCCCCTGACGCTACTTTTTCGTCCATTACCGCAGATAAGCTAAGTGTAGAGTAACCTTCAAAGTAAAAGTCTTGATCTTGAAAGCCATCATCGTTGCTGTCGGTACTGTAATCAATAAAGAAAAAGTTATCGCCATAATCATGTCCAGAAGCATGCTCAATTGAGTACACCGTGGTATTAGATTTTTGTTCAGTAAATGGGTTTTTGTGGTTGCCGTTGTTAATATGAAGCGCCGTATTGCTCCAATTAGCAGCGGTAGCTGTTGAACTTAAGGCACACGCACTTAGTGCAACGAGAGGAAGTAAGTTTTTAATTTTCATAACCATATTTTATGTGACACGCTGAATATCACATTATAGCAAACACGGTTAATTTGTTAATTATTTATTGTGATAAACAGTGTATTAGCACACAGCTAATACACTGTAAAAAAGGAGATTATGCTTTATTGCGGCGCAAACAAATAACAGCAATAGCAGTAAAGGCTAAAATAAAGCAGTAGTAAGATGAGGTTGAAACATCCCACGGGCTAATTTTAAATGTAGCACCGAGTAATAATGCTTGCGCGCCATAAGGCAAAGACCCTTGGGTTACACAGGCAAAAATATCTAATAAACTGGCAGAGCGTTTACCACTAATTTCGCCATCATCAGCCAGTTTTTTAGCAATAGGGCCTGTCACAATAATAGACACGGTATTATTGGCAATACACATATTACTGGTGACAACTAATGCCGCGATCCCTAACTGATCGGCTACTTTACGGTGCCATTTGGCAATGACTTTAGTAATAGCTTGAATTTTTTGAGCGATATAGTCGAGGCCGCCATTAATACGAATAAACTCAGAGAGGCCACCAATAAACATAGACAGTAAAAATATTTCCTGCATGTCGCTAAAGCCTTTGTAAATATCTTTTACAAAGCTTGCACCTTCATAGCTGCCGGTAAAGCCCATTAATGCGGCAAACACAATACCGCTTAACAGCACGACAAACACATTAAAGCCCATTACCGCCAGGACTAAAATAAAGGCATAAGGAAGTACTAATAAAATATCGTAGTCTTTGGTATCAACTACTTGTGCTGCAGGCGTTAAAAATAATAGCAATGCAATAGTGAGTATGGCGGCCGGAACAGCAATTTTAAGGTTTTCTTTAAACTTATCTTTCATTTCACAGCCTTGCGTACGCGTAGCAGCAATCGTGGTGTCAGAAATTATTGATAAGTTATCACCAAACATAGCACCAGATACAATGGTACCGGCCATTAAAGCTGGATCAATTCCTGTTTTAATAGATACTGCATAGGCAATTGGGCCAATAGCACCGATAGTTCCCATTGACGTACCCATCGCAGTAGAAATAACCGCCGCTATTAAAAACAAACCAGGCAGTAATAATGAAGGAGGTATAAGTGAAAGACCAGCATTAACAACCGCATCCACACCGCCGGTTGCACCTGCAACCGCCGAAAAAGCACCCGCTAGTAAGTAAATAAGGCACATGGTAATAATATTGTTATTACCCACACCTTTAATAAAGGTCTCTACGCTTTGGTTGATACTGGTTTTATTTAAAATAAAGGCTAAAACAATCGCGGGTAAAATAGCGACCGGTGCTGGGAGTTGATAAAATGCATAATCAACCCCTTGAGATTGCAAATATAAGCCTGAGCCTAAAAAAATAGCAACAAAGGTGAGTAGGGGGAGCAAAGAAAATCTTGCTTTATTTTTATCAAATGATGGCTGCATCATAATCCTCGTTAATTATTCATAGCAATCGAAACCGATTGATATATTAAACAGCCAAAGCATCCCTCTTTTAGCTGAATTTAGTTGTTTGTTTTACTATCTAACCAGATAAGTAACTCAACAGCGCCCGCAAGCCAAAGACCAAATCGGCGCAAAAAAGGAAGTTTAAATGTATAGATGGCTAAATGCAAAGACTATCTGTTAATATTATGAGGGTCTGTTGATCTTTCAAGGTTAAATTTGCAGCAGTCTGTTTGGTATTTAGGCAAGGCAGAGCCTATGTGGTGTGGTTGTTCCCCATAAATAGGCGATAACGCAGCATCAATGCCAAACAGGCGCTGCCCGAAGGGTTCTGCCTAGGGACGATTTACTCTTTGTTGCTCGGTTTTTACTTAGCCCACTAGGTTACAAACCTCGCGCCACGATTAAACCGCTCCTAGTTTAAACAAATTTTAATCCGCAAAGGTCAACAGACCCTAAAATAATCGAAGCTTTTTTATAAGCTTTCCTGACTATTACATGAGTTTTAGATAAAATCTAGCTAACTAAAAAATACATAGGTTGTAAAAAGATGAATCGAGTAGGTGTGTTTGGTGCGAATGGCCGTATGGGCCTGGCACTTGTAGAAGCAGCAACAATCAATAAAAATTCACAATTAGCGGCGGCCTATGTGCGCAGTCAGTCACCGTTATTAGACCTGCCCGTTAATCAGCTTAATAGCGCAGCGGCAAAAGAGATTAAGTTTAGCAGTGAACAGCAGGTTGAAAATGTAGATGTGCTTATAGACTTTACTTTGCCTGAAGGCATGAGAAATCATTTAAAAACAGCCGTTGAGCAAAAAACACCTATGGTAATTGGCACCACCGGCTTAACTCATGACGATATGGCGCTATTAACGGATGCCGCTAAACATATTCCGATTGTATTTGCGCGTAATTATAGCGTGGGCGTAAATTTACTGCTTAACTTAGTGCAAACGGCAGCGACAAAACTAGGCGATGATTTAGATATAGAAATTTTTGAAGCACATCATCGTCATAAAATTGATGCGCCATCGGGCACTGCACTTGCCATTGGCGAGTCGATTGCTCAGGCAAAAGGGTGGGATCATGATGAGGTTGCCGTTTATGATCGCAACAACATAGAGCAGGCCAAATCACAAAATGAAATTGGTTATTCGGTGCTAAGGGGCGGTGATATAGTAGGTGAACACACGGCCTACTTCGCTACAATGGGCGAAAGACTTGAATTAACCCATAAAGCAAGTTCGCGAATGACCTTCGCGCTAGGTGCTATAAGAGCTGCGCAGTGGTTGAAAAATAAACCTGCAGGACTTTATGATATGCAAGATGTGCTAGATTTAAAGTAGTTAAGTTCCTTTTTTAACGCTTTGGGGTGGTTTTTTGCTATAACCACTTATTTATTACAATTTACTAATTAGCGTTAGACCTAAAAGCCAACTTCATGTAGAATGCAGCCAATTTGCCAAAAATTACTAAATGCGTGTTTCCAATTATACTCATATGGTTAGCAAAACCGGGGTTTGTGTGGGAATGAAAAGAGTTTTAGGCAAGAAAAATGAATGAAGGTTTAGTGGTTTACATCGGCATCATTTAAGACTGCGTAAAACAATTTAAGCTCACAGAAATCAGGTTTTGACCAATTATTTGGGTATTGGCGGGGTGTTAAGCAATTTGCTTACTCCCGTTTTTTACTGTTAGGAGGTTTAACTTGACTAAATCCGCTCTGTTAGTCCTAGAAGACGGCACAGTGTTTCGCGGTACTGCAATCGGCGCTGACGGCATGTCAGTCGGTGAAGTAGTATTCAATACGTCTATGACTGGTTATCAAGAAATTTTGACTGATCCATCGTACGCGGAACAAATCGTAACTTTGACGTACCCACATATCGGTAATACGGGTACCAACAGCGAAGACGAAGAAGCGAGTCACATTTGGGCTAAAGGCCTAGTGATCCGTGATTTGCCACTGCTAGCGAGTAATTTTCGTAACGAGCAATCGTTAGATGATTACTTAAAAGAACGTAATATTTTAGGTATTGCGGACATCGACACCAGAAAACTAACCCGTATTTTGCGTGATAAAGGCGCACAAAATGGCTGTATTGTTGCTGGTGACGAACTAGACGAGAAAAAAGCGCTTGAAGCTGCGCAAGCCTTCCCAGGCTTAAAAGGCATGGATTTAGCAAAAGTTGTCTCAACCAAGGAAAATTTTGAGTGGCGCGAATCAAGCTGGACATTAGGCGAAGGGTTTAAAACCTTACACGCTGACGATGAAAAGTTTCATGTTGTTGCCTACGACTTCGGTGTTAAACGTAATATTTTACGTATGCTTGTAGATCGTGGTTGTAAACTAACGGTTGTACCCGCACAAACCTCTGCCGCTGACGTACTAGCCTTAAACCCTGATGGTATTTTCTTATCAAATGGCCCTGGCGATCCTGAGCCATGTACTTATGCCATTGATGCAATTAAAACCTTTTTAGAAACCGATACGCCAATTTTTGGTATTTGTTTAGGGCATCAACTATTAGCGCTTGCCTCAGGTGCTAAAACAGTAAAAATGAAGTTTGGCCACCATGGTGGTAACCACCCAGTTAAAGATCTTGAGCGCGATGTCGTAATGATCACCGCACAAAACCATGGTTTTGCTGCAGATGAAGCCACATTACCAGATAACCTACGTGCAACGCATAAATCGTTATTTGACGGCACATTGCAAGGTATTCACCGTACAGATAAACCAGCATTTAGCTTCCAAGGTCACCCAGAAGCGAGTCCTGGTCCGCACGATGCAGCCCCATTATTTGACCACTTCATCGATTTGATGCAAGCGCGTAACCACTAATTTAACCGGAGTAATAATGCCAAAACGTACCGACATAAAAAGCATTCTTATCTTAGGCGCAGGCCCAATTGTAATTGGTCAAGCTTGTGAATTTGACTACTCTGGTGCTCAAGCGTGTAAAGCACTAAGAGAAGAAGGCTATCGAGTTATATTAGTTAACTCAAACCCTGCAACTATCATGACTGATCCAGAAATGGCCGATGCAACATACATCGAACCAATTCACTGGGAAGTGGTAGAAAAAATCATTGAAAAAGAAAAGCCAGATGCTGTCCTGCCTACAATGGGTGGCCAAACAGCATTAAACTGTGCGCTTGATTTAGACAAGCATGGTGTATTGGCTAAGCATGGCGTTGAGCTTATTGGCGCAACAGCCGATGCAATCGATAAAGCAGAAAACCGTGAGCGCTTTGATGTTGCTATGCGTAACATCGGCCTAGAATGTCCACGTGCTGAAATTGCCCATTCAATGGATGAAGCGCGCGATACCATGACCCGTATCGGCTTACCGTGTATTATTCGTCCTTCTTTCACAATGGGCGGCACCGGCGGCGGTGTGGCTTACAACATGGAAGAGTTTGAAGAAATCTGTGAGCGCGGTTTAGACCTTTCACCAACCAGTGAGTTATTAATAGATGAGTCGTTAATTGGTTGGAAAGAATACGAAATGGAAGTTGTTCGTGACAAAAAAGACAACTGTATTATCGTCTGTTCTATTGAAAACTTTGACCCAATGGGTGTGCACACAGGTGACTCAATCACTGTGGCTCCAGCACAAACATTAACCGACAAAGAATACCAAATCATGCGTAATGCCTCTATGGCCGTATTGCGTGAAATTGGTGTTGAAACCGGCGGTTCAAACGTACAATTTGGTGTAAATCCCGTTGATGGCCGTATGGTTATCATTGAAATGAACCCACGTGTATCACGTTCATCGGCACTGGCCTCTAAAGCAACCGGTTTCCCAATTGCTAAAATCGCCGCTAAGTTAGCGGTAGGCTACACGTTAGATGAGCTTCAAAACGATATCACTGGTGGTAAAACCCCAGCATCGTTTGAACCGTCAATCGATTACGTTGTAACAAAAATTCCTCGCTTTAATTTTGAAAAATTTGCCGGTGCAAACGACCGTTTAACAACGCAAATGAAATCAGTGGGCGAAGTAATGGCGATTGGTCGTAACCAACAAGAGTCATTGCAAAAAGCATTACGTGGTTTAGAAGTAGGCGCAACGGGCTTTAACCCAATTGTGGCACTTGATGACCCTAAAGCAAAAGAAAAAATCATTCGTGAATTACGTGAGCCAGGTGCAGAGCGTATTTGGTACATTGCCGATGCGATGCGCCATGGAATGAGCGTTGAAGATGTGTTCGAACTGACTAAGATTGACCCTTGGTACTTAGTACAAATTGAAGACATCCTAAAAGATGAAGCTAAAATTTCAGAAGTCGGTATGGCTGGCTTAAATGCAGACTTCTTGCGTAAACTTAAACGCAAAGGGTTTGCAGATCCGCGTATTGCAGAAATTGCCGGTGTATCAGAAGCTGAAATTCGTAAAAAGCGCCATCAACTCAATATTGTACCTGTGTACAAACGCGTTGATACGTGCGCCGCAGAATTTAGTTCAGACACGGCTTATATGTACTCATCATACGATGAAGAGTGTGAAGCTAATCCATCTGAACGTGATAAAATCATGGTGATTGGTGGCGGTCCTAACCGTATCGGCCAAGGTATTGAATTTGATTACTGTTGTGTTCATGCTGCGCTTGCACTTCGTGAAGACGGTTACGAAACTATTATGGTTAACTGTAACCCTGAAACGGTATCGACCGATTACGATACGTCAGACCGTTTATACTTCGAACCAATTACCCTAGAAGACGTGCTTGAAATTGTACGTGTTGAAAAGCCAAAAGGCGTTATCGTGCAGTACGGTGGTCAAACGCCACTTAAACTTGCGCGTGAGCTTGAAGCTAACGGCGTGCCAGTCATTGGTACTTCACCAGATGCCATTGACCGTGCAGAAGACCGTGAGCGTTTCCAACAACTTGTTGAGCGTTTAGACTTACTGCAACCAGAAAATGCGACGGTTACCTCTACTGAAGAAGCACTACTTAAATCAGTTGAAATTGGTTTCCCACTGGTAGTACGTCCTTCGTACGTATTAGGTGGTCGTGCGATGGAAATTGTATACGATGAGCAAGACTTACGTCGTTACATGACCGAAGCCGTATCTGCATCAAATGAAGCGCCCGTGTTACTTGACCGTTTCTTAGATAACGCGATAGAAGTTGACGTTGACGCAATTTGCGACGGCGAACAAGTGATTATTGGCGGCATCATGGAGCATATTGAACAAGCAGGCGTTCACTCTGGTGACTCAGCATGTTCATTACCAGCTCACTCGCTAACGCAAGAAGTGCAAGATGTGATGCGTAAGCAAGTAACTGATATGGCACTTGAACTTGGCGTAGTTGGTTTGATGAATACGCAGTTTGCGGTTAAAGATGGCAAAGTGTATCTAATCGAAGTAAACCCACGTGCAGCACGTACAGTTCCATTTGTATCTAAAGCAACGGGTGTAGCACTTGCAAAAGTAGCGGCGCGTTGTATGGCGGGTCAATCTTTAGCAAGCCAAGGCATTACTAAAGAAGTGATTCCACCTTACTACAGCGTAAAAGAAGTGGTATTGCCATTTGCTAAGTTCCAAGGTGTGGATCCTATCCGTGGACCTGAAATGCGCTCAACGGGTGAAGTAATGGGTGTTGGTGATACTTTCGCCGAAGCGTTTGCAAAAGCACAATTAGGTGCAAGCAACACTTTACCACGTGGTGGTCGCGCGTTACTATCTGTACGTAATAGCGATAAGCCACGTATTGTAGAACTAGCAAAAACTATGACAGACCTTGGTTTTGAGCTAGACGCAACAGGTGGGACAGCTGCTGCACTTGAAGATGCTGGAATTACGGTTCGCCGTGTAAATAAAGTATTTGAAGGCCGCCCGCATATTCTTGATAGAATCAAAAATGGCGAGTATAGCTATATCGTTAATACCACCGAAGGTCGCCAAGCGATTGAAGATTCGAAGGTGTTACGTCGTGGTGCATTGCAGCACAAAACCAATTATACTACGACATTGAATGCGGCATTTGCTAACTGTACTGCTAACCAAGCAGATGACCGCAGTAAAGTGACGTCTGTTCAAGAACTACACCTGCGATTGAACTAAGGAAATGTGCCAAGGCCGTAACCACGGCCTTGGGATTAAGTGAGAAAAGTATGCAATCAATTCCAATGACAGTTCGTGGCGCAAAATTATTGCGCGATGAACTTAACGAATTAAAAACTGTTACCCGTCCAAAAATTGTATCTGATATTGCTGATGCACGTGAACACGGTGACTTAAAAGAAAATGCTGAGTATCACGCTGCGCGTGAGCAACAGGGTTTTTGTGAAGGCCGTATTCAAGAAATTGAAGCAAAACTTTCAAACATGCAGATGATTGACGTAACAAAGATGCCTAATACAGGTAAAGTGATTTTTGGTACTACGGTAACCATCGTTAATGTTGAAACCGACGCTGAAGTTAAATATCAGATTGTTGGCGATGATGAAGCAGATATTAAAAGTAATTTAATCTCTGTTAATTCACCAATTGCTCGCGGCTTAATTGGTAAACAAGCGGATGACGCTGTGATTATCAAAACGCCAAAAGGCGATGTAGAGTACGAAATCATTGAGGTTGAGTATATTTAATTAGTTAACTCACTTTAACGTTTTATAAAAACCAGTGCTTAGCAATAAGCACTGGTTTTTTTATGCTTGGTTTTTATATTTGGTTTAGATACCGGTCAATTATTATTCATTGTTTGTAAATGTAGACTATGTTGTTATGGTAGTAACCTATTCTTCAATAAGGAAATAATATGGCAAATATACTGTATCCAGCACCTTTAAAGGTGGGTTCTAAAATCGCCGTGTGTTCTTTATCAGCGGGGATCAAATCAAAATATCACCCACGGTTAGACATCGTCATTAATGGCTTAAAACATCGAGGTTATGAGGTTGTTGAAGGGGAGTTTTTACGTCAAAACGAGCCGCGAACTCAACTTACTGCTAAGCAGCATGCCAAGCAATTAATGGACTTTTTATTAGATGATAAAATAGATGCGATTATGCCGCCAATGGGCGGAGAGCTGGCAATGGAAATATTGCCGTTACTTGATTTTGGCGCAATTAAAAATGCCAAACCTAAATGGTTGGTGGGTTATTCAGATGTCAGCACGATTGCCTGTGCACTGACAGCAAAATGTAATTGGGCAACACTGCATAGCGCCAATTTAATTCAGTTACACCCCGATGAAAAAGATCCGTATTGTTTACAAATTTTTGAAAGTCTAAGCTATGAGGCTAATAGTGAGTTTGAGCAAGCACCCTCGACTTACCATCAACATAGCAAGCCTGATTATGCACAAAACCCAAACGTATTATTTGATCACAGCGCGCCAACCCAGTGGCAATGTTTAAATTACACTGATAAACGCAGTATCGAAATGTCAGGGCGATTGTTTGGTGGATGTCTTGATACGGTTGGGCTGTTGCTTGATTCGCCTTTTTTAGCACTGCATGAGTTTAAAAAGCATAATGCCTCGCAAGGTATTGTGCTTTATTTAGAAAGCGCAGAGCTCACGCCTGCGACGGTTGCACGGTTTTTATTGTCACTCAAATTAGCCGGTATGTTTGATGATATAAACGGGGTGATTATTGGCCGCCATGTAACCTTACAGGGGCAAGATCCGGGGTTTGATTATCGCCAAGGCTTAAATGCCGCTTTTGGCGGGTGTTTATTTCCGGTGATCATTGATGCCGATATTGGTCACATCCCTCCTAATTTAAATTTAATCAATGGAGCTTTATGCACTGTTACCGCAGATGTTGATCAAGGCAAAGTTATTAGTGCGTCTGTGGTCACAAAACTAGCCTAATAAAGTGAGCTACTCACTAACAATTTAAAGTGAGCAGCTTTGACTTATAAAACCTGAATTACTTGTTCTTTGCTTAAACGTGATTTTGGCAGCTTAGCATTGTAGTCTTCTTCTGCATCATGGTAACCCAGCGCAAGTGCCACATCACAGATGTAGCCGTCTAATTCGCTTGCAAACTCTTCACCAATCAGCTGTGCATCAACGCCTTCCATCGGCGTGGTATCAATCCCTAAGCGTGCTGCTGCATGCATAGTATTGCCTAAAGCAATGTAGGTTTGTGCTTTGGTCCACGCGGCATTATTACCTTGCTCATCGGTATTTAAATCAACAAACGCAAAGGCGCCAAAAGCTTGCTCGCGGTTTTCTTTTTGAGTTCTGCCATTCTTTATATCGGCATCAATTACGTGTCCGTAATCTTCACGAGTATATTGCGGATTATGAGCAAATAAAATAATGTGCGACGCCGCTTTAATGTGTGGCTGATTAAATTGAAACTTATTAGCAAAGGTAGTGTGCATACGCTCTTTTGCAGCGTCTGATTCAATCACTACAAATTTCCAAGGCTGCGAATTAATTGACGAAGGAGAAAGACGCATAGCATCATACAATACCGTTAAATCGTCTTGAGAAATGCGCTTTGTCGCGTCGTAACGTTTAGCAGTATGGCGGCTTTCAAGGTCGCGAATAATAGGGTGAGTCATAGTCTCTCCATAATAAAAAAGGGCTAATAAACAGTGTTCACTGAGTGTATGAGCAACATAATACAATTTGCTTTATTTAAAATAAACAGCATAATTATTGAATCATTATCAAATAAAAATAGATAATATGCAGATTGATGACTTAAAACTGATTTTAAAAGTAGCAGAGTGTCGAAGTATTACTTTAGCTGCTGCTAAGTTAGATATGCGCACAGCAACCGCCAGTGCGGCTATTAAGCGCGTAGAATCAGCCCTTGGCTGCGAATTATTTATTAGAACAACTCGCCATTTGCGTTTATCCAGTGCAGGGGAGCGGTACATACCCCAATGCGAACAAGCGCTGGCTGTACTTGAAACGGCAAGGCAAAACCTCAAAGGAGAACATGATGCTATTGAGGGAGAATTGCGGGTGGCTACTTCATCTGATTTAGGGCGCAACCTAGTGATCCCCTGGATTGATGACATTATGGATAGGTACCCAAGTGTGAGCTTGCGTACGCACATTAGCGATAGCAATATCGATTTTTTTCGTGATTCGGTTGATATTGCACTGCGTTATGGCTCCCCAAGTGATAGCAGTGTTTATGGATTTAAAATTTGCAACGTACCGCGACTACTCTGTGCTACACCTACCTATTTAGCTAAATATGGTGAGCCAGAGCACCCTGATGATTTAGCGCAGCATCAAGGGTTATTTTATCAGCTGCAAGATATTATCAATAATGTATGGGAGTTTACCGATGGCCAAAAAAAATACAAAGTAAAAATGCAGGGCAGACGTGCCTCAAACGATGGCGATTTAGTAAGGCGCTGGTGTGTGGCAGATAAAGGTTTAGCGGTTAAATCGGCGTTAGATATTGCTGATGACTTATTAAATAAACGCGTTGTTACTGTGATGCCTAACTATCAGCACACCCAAGGGGAGCTGTGGCTTATTTGCCCAAGCAGACAATCGATTACTCCCGCTGTACGACTACTACGCGATGTGTGCAGAGAAAAAACCGCTCACTTATTGAATCAGCTAGTAAAAGAGGGAATTGTTGATAAACGTGTATTAATTAACGAGTAACAAATACACGCTTAGTAATGTTAACTTAAGTGGTTATTAAAAAATGCTAATGTACGCTGCCATGCAAGTTCGGCATTTTTTTCATCGTAGCGGCCAGTTGAATCGTTATGAAAACCATGATTCGCGCCTTCGTACATGTGCATAGTGTAATCAACATTGTTTGATTTTAAGCTCTGCTCATATTCAGGCCATGTGGCGTTAACGCGTTTATCAAGCTCAGCTAACTGAATCATTAATGGCGCTTTAATGTTTTTATGTAAGCTTTCACTTGCAGGTGTACCATAAAAGGGCACGCCCGCAGTCAATAAATTACTGTCTACGGCAGCTAAATAGTTAACAATATAGCCACCAAAACAAAAACCAACGGCACCTAATTTACCATTACTATTTGGATGCGCCTTCAAAAAATGCGCGGCGGCAACAAAATCATTTTGTATTTTAACGCGATCCATCGTGCGCTGCATGGCTCGACCTTCATCGTCGTTGCCTGGATAGCCACCCAGTGGGTATAACGCATCAGGTGCAAAAGCAATAAACCCGGCTTTAGCCAGTCGCCTTGCAACATCTTTTACATACGGATTTAAGCCGCGATTCTCGTGTACTACTAATACAACAGGTAGTTTGCCTTGTATATTTGTTGGAATCACTAAGTAGCCTTTGCCCGAACCATAGCCATCAGGCGAATCAAATTCTTGGTAAGTGGCTTTTATATCATCGTCGTTAAATGAGACTTGCTCGGCTTGAGCGTAATTAGGTAATAATGCACCTGTAAGTACCGTCATTGAAAAGCCCAATGCGGCTAAGCCACCAAGCTTTTTCATAAAGGTGCGTCTATCAATTAAACCGTGAGCGTATTCGTCATACCAATCAAATGCTTCTTGAGGAATGTGTTCAGACTGAGGGGAATTCATAGTTGTGCCTTATTTATTATGATTATTAAATACCATAACGTAAAAGGCATAAAAAACGAGCAGTTTATTATGCTCATCATAGGATCTTTTTAATCACGCAATTAAACGTTGAACAGCATAGATAAAGCTAACCCAGTAATGAGTA
This sequence comes from Pseudoalteromonas sp. MER144-MNA-CIBAN-0113, assembly GCF_040308965.1. Taxonomy (NCBI): domain Bacteria; kingdom Pseudomonadati; phylum Pseudomonadota; class Gammaproteobacteria; order Alteromonadales; family Pseudoalteromonadaceae; genus Pseudoalteromonas; species Pseudoalteromonas sp. MER144-MNA-CIBAN-0113. Next base: position 72,394 of record NZ_JBEOOG010000005.1, on the reverse strand, counting down.
ATAAAAATCCGATAATTTGTGTTGCTATATCTCTTTTGCGAACGAGAGTTTCCGCTATAGGGCTAGTTAGTTTACGAGTAAGAAAGTTTGCTGGGATTAAGCGAATGCTTGCAAAGCCCATAAAACTAAAGCCAAAGCCAATGAGGAAGCTCGAATAGGTGGAGTCAATAATGCCACCGATAAACGTGAATAAGGCGATTAAATAAAGTGACATACTTGGCCAATGTATTACTTTTTTATTCATAGTTAGTCCTTGATAATCCTTCATCAAACCCAAGTAAAAATTCTAATCCTACAAATGCAAAAGAAATAGTTATTGCAACCAATAGCATTAAATTGCGGTTGTTCTTTTTGTAACCCAGAGTAGTCAATACGGCAAAGACGATAAATAAGATAAGCTGAAATGTGCCCATGGTTAATCCTTTAAGAGCAAAGTTTAGAGTTAAATTACCAGTAGGGAGACAAACTGGCAAATAGTTGAATGCTATTTTTTAACTATAAATAAAAAGCTCGGCATAATAATACCGAGCTTTTTTGGTTGGGATTTTTACTTAATTTAGTGATTTGTCGTTGCTGGTTGGCCATCGACTAGGGCATCTTTACCGCGCCATTTGCGGATCAGGCGTTTTGCATCTTCAAGCGCAACATACTGACACGGTATAAGAATAAGCGTTATTACCGTGGCAAACAGCACACCAAAAGCGAGCGAGACCGCCATCGGTATTACAATTTTTGCTTGTAAGCTGGTTTCCATAATAATCGGCATGACCCCAATAAAGGTGGTAATTGAAGTCAGTAATATGGCTCTAAAGCGACGCGCACCGGCTTGCATTACCGCTTGTTTTATTGCCACACCTTCAGCACGCGCTTTGTTTACAAAATCTACCATCACGAGTGAGTCATTAACCACCACACCGGCTACCGCAATAATGCCAAACATCGATAAGCTGCTCATGGTCATACCTAGTACCATGTGGCCAAACATTGCGCCAACCACACCAAATGGAATGACCGACATAATAATTAATGGTTGCGAGTAAGAGCGCAGAGGAATAGCCAATAATGCAAAAATTATGATCATCGATAGCGCAAAGTCACGTAATTGCTCATCAGCGCTATCCATTTCCTCTTGAATACGACCAGCCACATTACTTTGCACCCCTGGGTAGTTTTTAAGTAATGAAGGTAAGTACTCATCACGAATTTGTTGTGCAATGGCAAAGGGCTCTACTTGGTCAGTATTTACCGCAGCCCACACGTTTACTGTACGTTTTGAATTTTCACGGCGAATACGATTAACCCCATCAACTAATGAAATATTAGCAACTTCACTTAATGGTACTTCAGCGCCTGTTGGGGTGATAATACGTACGCTGTCGATATCGCTGATTGAGTTACGCTCATCTTCTGGGTAGCGGATCATCACTTTAATTTCTTCACCTTCTCGAAGAATACGTTGTGCTTCAAGACCGTAATAACTAAAGCTTACTTGTGACGCCACATCGGCAAGGGTTAGCCCCATGCTGTAAGCAAGTGGTTTTAAATCTAGCTGTACTTCATCGGTAGCGCTTTGCATTGAGTCATTAACATCGCCTACGCCTTCCATATTTTGTAACTTGGTTTTAAGTTTACCAGCGACTTCTTTAAGTACTTGTGCATTTTTACCTTCGAGTTTAAAGCTTACATCGCCATCGTCTCGACCCCCGTTCATAATACTGTCTTGAATGGTTAGGGTTTTAACACCCGGTAAGTTAGGCATTTGCTCGCGCCATAAGGCACTCAGTGCAAAGGTATCAATAGGGCGCAGGTCGGGTTCAACTAAAATAGCCATAATGTTTGCTTGCGTTCGCCCACGTAAGCTAACTGATAAATCGCGGATCATCGGTTTACCGTATTGCTCTTTGAGCTGACTATCAACGCTCAGTATTAGCTGCTCTACTTTTTTAGCTGTCTCAAGCGTTGCTTGCTCAGAAGACGCTAAGTTCATTTCTATATCAATGCGAGGAAAGTCGTGCGGTATTTTAGGATTAGGCACAAATTTAACTAAACCACCGGCAAACATTCCCGCACTGACAATCAGTAAACACATAAAACCGACAATAACGGTATAGCGATAATGAATGCAGCGACCAACAAACGGGGTGTAGTAGTTATCAACAAAACTTTTTAGGCCGTTATCCATTACTTTACGTGCACGGTGAAGCGGGTTTTTTGGATTTGGTTTGCGGTCTTTCATTGCCGCAATATGTGCTGGTAAAATAAGTTTTGATTCAATCAGTGAGAAAATTAAACATAAAATAATCACCCCACCAATGGCTTTAGAAAAAGCCGCACCTGGACCTGTGGCAAGAGTTTGCGGTAAAAATGCCGCAATAGTGGTAAGTACGCCAAATGTGGCTGGCATTGCCACGCGTTTTACGCCGCGTACAACGTTATCGAGTGTATGGCCGTGTTTTTCTATTTCAGCACTAGCAGATTCGCCCACAACAATGGCGTCATCAACCACTATCCCAAGCACCAGTATAAAGGCAAATAACGAGGCTAAGTTAATGGTGACATCTAAAAAGCCAATTGGCATAAACAAAAAGGCACCTAAAAATGACACAGGTAAACCCATCATTACCCAAAAAGCTAAACGTAATGGTAAAAACAGCGCTAATACCAACATAACTAGTAAGCCACCCCAAATCATATTGTCGACCATCATATCGAGGCGACCTTCGAGGTAGTAAGTTAAATCAACAATAGGAGAGAGCTTAACACCTGCAGGCAGTTGCGATTCTTTTTCAGCCATATAGGTTTTAAGTACTTTAGCAACATCGGTAATATCTTGATCTTTAGAGGCGTTTACTTCAAACGACAATGAGTTTTTACCATTGTATTTTGAGTATTGCAGGCCTTCTTCAAAGCCATCATTTATGGTGGCAACGTCACCTAAATAAACTTGCGCGCCATCGGCAAGGGTGATCAGTGGTAGTTTTGCAAACTCGCTACCACGGTAGGCTTGTTTCTCAACGCGCATTGAAATATAGCCATTTTCAGAGCGAATTTGCCCAGCTGACATATTGGCAGAAAAGCTTTGCACTGCACTGGCAATATCTCTAAACGTTAATCCATAAGCACGCAGTTTGTCTGGGCTTACTTCAATACCAATTTCGTAATTAAGGCCACCATTAAAGTTAACTAAATTAATATTAGGCAGTGCCTGAAGCTCATCTTTTATATCATTACCGAGCTCTTTAAGTTGGTAGTTACTCATGTCACCGTAAAGCGCAAGTATCATTACTTCTTGTTCGTATTTATCGCGACGAACAATAGGGCGCTCCATACCCGCAGGAAACGTATTAATTGAATCTACTTGTACTTTAATTTCATCGAGTACTTCTTGCGGATCAAACTGCTCTTCTATTTCAATCCATGCTTGTGAAGAGCCTCTATTGGAGTAGGTGATAAGGCGCTTTATTCCCTCTATACCCTCAAGGTTCTCCTCAACTTTTATAGTAATGCCTTCCTCAACCTCTTGCGGGGCTGCGCCAGGGTATACCGCGGAGACACTGATCCAGTTACTTTCAAATTGTGGAAACATTTGTTTGCGAATAGTAAACGCCGTTAAAATGCCACCAATAAGTATAAATATCATCAATAGATTTGCTGCAACAGGGTTGCGCGCAAACCATGCAATTAGGCCTTTTTCACGTGTAGACATAAGTTACTCCTGTTTCAATGCAAGTTGAGTAACGTCTGGGGTTGTTACAACGTCTTCAATTTTTACCGCCATTCCCTCGGTAGGGTATTCAAGGGCAGAAGTAATTAGCTGTTCACCTTCATTAAGCCCTTGGTCTGCGATCACCATGCCGTTTTGTTCACGTATAATATTGAGAGTTTTAAACGACAGGGTTAAATCGTCGTTTAATATTGCAATTTTATTTTCTTTGACTAAATGATGTGGCACAACAATGGCGTTATTAACTGCACGACCTTCTATGCTAGCGTTAACATAGGAGCCAAAACGCAATGGTTGAGTTTTGTTAGCATATGGGGTTGGTAATTGTGCCACTAAGTAGCTCATACGGCTTTTTTGATCTATCACCCCTTCACTGCGTACCACTTTAGCCTGCCATGTGGTTTCTTTGCCCGCGAACTGCGCACTAAATAACACTGTTGCACCAATACCGCCATTATTTAAATATTGCAGCTCTTTATCGGCAACCGGTAAACGTACTTCAGCGACCGAAGTGGCGCTGAGTGAGCCAAAGCTATTACCTGGATTTACAACAGAACCCAAACTAATGCTACGCGCGTTTATAATTGCATCGTAGGGGGCTTTAATATAAGTGCGTTCTAAATTACGTTTAGCACGTTTTACACTTGCTTGTGCTGAGCGATAACGCGCCATTTTCTCTGCTAATTGCGGCTTACGTAAATAAAGCGCAGAAGCGGTAATATCGCTTGAGTCTGCTTTAATGCGTTCCCATTCAGCTTTAGCAACATGCGCTTGAGCACGTTCAATCTCAAGCGCTGAACTTGCTTGGGCGAGCCCAGCCTCAGCTTCAATTAAATCAGCTTCGTAATCATTTGGGTCAATTCGTGCTAAAATATCTCCTTGCTTTACGAAGGCACCTTCAACAAATTGCCCTGCAACAGAAATAACTTGGCCACTTACCTGAGCAATCAGCTCAGTGCGGTCTTTAGGTTGCACAATACCGTACGATTTAACATCGAGAGTGATTGCATCAAGGTGAATAGGTTGTGCTGCAACCAATGGGCGAGTATCTTGTTCTGGTTTTTCTTCTGGTGGTTTTTTCATTGCTGAAAAGCCCGCTGCAAGGGCGATGCCACCAACAAGGACCGCGATAGGGAGTATTATTTGTTTTTTAGTCGCCACAGGGCATTCCTTCATAAATTGTGCTGATGAACTAATGATACGCAATAAAGTGTTTACAGTGTGTTTGAAGATGTAACAAGTCATTGCATAATGCGGTTACAAATAGAACAAATCGCTCTGTTTGTATGCAAAGCAGCAACAATATAATTAAAATTTATTACTGAGGTTATAATGAAAACACAATCAATGGCGTGCCGTTTAGGCTGTGGAGCATGTTGTATTGCACCAAGTATTAGCTCGCCAATACCGGGTATGCCAAATGGTAAAAAGGCCGGAGAACGTTGTATTCAGCTGGATGAGCGTAATTTATGTAAGCTATTTGGTGATGAGTCGCGCCCAAAAGTGTGTAGTGATTTTAGCGCTACTTTAGATGTTTGTGGGACGACTAATGAACACGCATTGACGTTAATTACAGAATTAGAGCAATTAACCTAATTTATTGTATTAAATACACATATATTTACAATTTATACGCCTGAAAAGTGTAGACACTTACTTTGTGTTTCTAAAAGTAGTACTGAGAGAGTGCAATTACGTATCCACTTAGCATTGTAGCTAGTGTTTTTTCTCATTCAATTCTCTTTGTTCATACCGTTTTTAATGATAAATGCACAAAGAGGGCGAAGAAACGCTGCGCTTTTAGAGTAAGTGACTTAGATACAAAATCATTTGGCTTAGTTAGTCGTTTTTTCTCATTTTCTTCTCATTCAATTCTCTTTGTTCATACGGTTTTAATGATAAATGTACAAAGAGGGCGAAGAGGCGCTGGGCTTTTAGAGTACGTAAAGTAGGGCGAGCTGCGGTATGAAATTTTTAAGTCAGCTTGTTGCTAGTCTGTGTATTATTTCAATTTAAAAAACAAGCTCAGCGTGGGATACACCCTCGCCGAGCTAAATTGTTACCAGCTATACGTGGCGCTTAGCGTATATTGCTCACCGCGACCCGGCGTGCCTGGGATTTCTTCAAACGATTCATCCCACAAATTATCCGCTGCTAAAGTAATAAAGAAATTTTGCAGTGTAGCCGGGGTTATTTTTAACGTCAGCTGAGTAAATAGTGCCTCGTCATCTGAACGGCGCAGCGCATTGTTATGCTGTTTACGCCACTCATTATCTACTCGAAACTCTAACATATCCGTCGGGTTCCAAATTGCACCGAGCGTTACACGATGATCAGGAAAATTTAAGGCATAAAAGCTAGCATCAATATTTTCAGCGCCGTAGGTTTCTGTTTTATGTAAGTACGCATAGCTGGCAATAATTTCTGCGTTATCAAATTGCTTAGTGGCTAAAAACTCAAGGCCTGTGGTGTCAATATTAACCGGCTGTGCAAATCGCGCTGAGCTTGAATCAAAGTTAAATGTCCAATCGGTTAGGTTGTTATCTTTACGATAAAAAAGTGCGGAATTAAGCTGCCAGCTTTGTTGCTCAAGTAATAAGCCCAGCTCTAAGTTTTTGGTGGTTTCACGCTTAAGGTTAGCGTTACTTCTAAACAAACCACCTGATTCACTGCCACCAATGGCGGTGTAGCCTGCTACTTGGCTTGCCTCGGCATACGACAAATACAATGTTCGCTCAGTGTCATCGTTATTTTGGGTATTGAAACTAACATCCCCAATTAACGATAGCTCAGAATCATCACGACTGGTGTTATCAAATGCAGCCCCTAAACGCACCGTTAGTTGTTGGTTGCTTGCTAGTGCTGTTGTGTATTCTGGTAATACACTAAGCTTAAAGTAGTTACGTGAAGTGAAATTATTTTCAAGGGTGGTGGAGTCAATACTGTCTTCTATATATTGCGCCGAGTAATTAACCGCAACTGACTTTGTTTGCGCATGACGACCTGAAACAGCCAATGATTTTACTTGTGTTTCATGAAATGCTTGGAACGCGCTTGGGTTTTCTCTTGAATAAACATAATGGTCGTTATGCTTGCGGTAATAAGCCGATACTTCAAATTCACTGTTGGTAGCATAGGCTTGTTTATGGTTGAGCATCCATAATTGAGTTTCTAAGTCTTCGGTTTCATTTACACCAAATGGGGTATAAAGGTTTGGCCAACCAAAAAACTTTTCTTGTAAGCCGTAAAATAAATCAGTTTGTGAATCGCTCCCAGTTAACTGCACTCTGCCAGAAGTACGGGTAAAGTCATGATCGCCAAAATCAATTGAACCATCACTTTGTGAGTGCGAATATTCACCTTCAAAACCAATGCGCCAATTAGCGTTTGCTTCAAGTGGAGTACTCACACCTGCATGAATTGTTTGTAAGTTAAAGTCATTTGAGCCTGCGCCCAAAGAGACACTGCCACCGGTTGTTATTGGTTTCCAAGCAAACGACACAGTACCCACAGAGCTATTCATGCCATAAAGTGCGTTATCGGCTCCGGTTAATACGCTGGCACCTGTTAGCATTTGTGGTGCAATAGGAATTTCTGCAAAGTAGTGACCAGACTGCGGGTCTAGTAGAGTTGCACTGCCGACTCTAAAGCCGGTATTTTCAAAAATACCACCGCGTATCGTTACATCAGCTTGTGCCTCGGCCATATTGCGTGATTGCAAGTCAACACGCGGGTCGTACTCTAAATTTGAAATAGGCGAATCAAATGTACCAACGGGTAAGGTATTGGCAGTGGGTGACGCTTCAATTGTTATTTGTTCTATGATTGCTGTTTCTTTACTCTGCTCTGCATAAGCAACAGTCGAAATACTGACTAGTACAGCCGGTATAATAAGGTGCGGGGCACGATTCATATCATTATTCTCATTTTATGCAATGGCGCTAAAAATTAAATACCTATCATTTTTTATCACATGATAAGGTAAGCTCACTAAGCTAGGGTGATTTTGGGCGCTATTGTACATTAATGATAAAAAACTGCATTTGATAATCAAATCTAGCGTTACAAAATAGTAACTCTGCATCCTATAAATTATTTACATTGGTCACTTTATTATGCAAACACAACAACCGAGCCATTCATTAAATCAGCACACACTTTATTTTGCTGGTGGTTGCTTATGGGGCGTGCAAGAATTTATGAGGTATTTACCTGGAGTAGTGACTACTGAGGCGGGGCGTGCCAACGGCACGAGTAACACAACACAAGGTGAATACGATGGCTATGCCGAATGCGTGAAAGTAACCTTTGATGCCCAAGAAGTAACCTTAAATGAATTAATTGGCTATTTTTTTGAGATTATTGACCCATACAGTATCAATAAACAAGGCAACGATGTAGGCGAAAAATACCGCACCGACATTTTTAGCCAAGACAGTGATCATTTAAACATCGCCAGAGACTATATTAGCCAGCGTGATGATGCTGAAAAAATAGCGGTACAAGTAGCGCCATTGACTAATTATGTCCCTAGCGATCCCGAGCATCAAGATCGTTTAACTAATCACCCAGATGACTACTGTCATTTACCCTTTGAGTTATTATATAAGTACAAAGCGAGTTAATTAAAACTATTGTTTATTTTTCTTTGAACTTTTTTTGTTTATCTTTTTATCTTTTTATCTTTTTATCTTTTTATCTTTTTTACGAGGGAACATATCTCTACTTAAGTAAGGTACCGCTAAAAAAAAGATCCCACATCCTAAGTAAAAAAGAAGGTTAAAAAGATAAGCAAATGGAGAGGTCGAGAAAAAATAAACCTCAGATTCAACTCGATAATCTGTTGGTGTATGAACATAACCGTCGTGTATAGAATTTACTGCGATTATTATAAGTAATAACCCTAAAGCAAAAGAAAACAAAGTGAATGCTACTTGGTTCAACAGCATTCTAGTATTACTAATATTAGCGTGTTTTATTTTTTGCTTCTTTTTTGTTTTTTGATTATTTGACCGTTTCATGCTTACCAAAAAAAGTAACAATGATTGCCATTAGTATGCCTACCAAGCCAATGCTTGAAAAAACCGGACTGTATTCACTCTTAATATTGAAGATATTTAATAGGCTGGTTATTAACAATAAAAAAATACCAATAATTTTTATAATCGTGAGTGTTTTATTCAAACAAAACCACTTATTACAAGACGGACATTGTTTTTCAATAAAAATACTATTTTTGTTAATATTATTTATATCTTTAGCTGCAAAATTACTTTTACAATTTGGGCACATTTCTTTCATTTTAATCCTTTAATTTATCTCACAACTTTAAACACTAGGTTTACTAAACGTCTTATTGATTAAGCTTTATCCCTTGTAACATGATTACTATAGCATTGAGCTATCACCTTGTTAATGCGTAACTTATTACATTATAGGTAAACAGTTTTAAGCCATAAAAAAGCCCGCGAACATGCGGGCTTTTAAATATTAATTAAAATTTATTGCTGCGCTTTAGGCGGAAAGTTGCTTAAAATATTGGCAACCGTTTCTTTAATAGCGGCTTCACGTTGTGATGGTGTTTGTTTTTTCTTTAAACGGCCATCTTTAGCACCACGCCAAATTAATTGGTTTGACTCACGATCAATAATATCGATAACTAACGTGCCTACTTCATACTCACGTGCGCTTACATCGTGGTTAAAGCCTGTGCCCCAGTAACCCCAACGTGCACCGTAGCCTACGTTAAAGGTATCTACTTCTAGCTCTTTATCAACACTTGCATGGTAATTAACAAGTACATCAGCTTGCGCTACGTCAACCAATTGCATACCTAACTGTTGGCTTAGTTGGTTGTTTACCGCATTGCGAACGCGTTTTTCCATAAGGCCACTGATTTGGTAGTTATTCGTGTCTTTGGTTAGGCTCGCGTTTTCTACCCAAGCAAACGTTTTGTAGTTACTAAAGTTTGCTGATTTATCGTAATCCCAATCGGGCGTTTGTGTACAGGCGGTAAGTAGCGCCAGTGCTGCGACAATAAATATATGTTTCATTACGTTTGCTCCAATAAAGTGCGTTTGTTTAAACTACCATGGGCGAGGGTAATTTAAAATCTAAAAATAAGTGTAACTGGCTAAGATGAATAGCCAATTAATTCTTAGTCCAGTAGAGAGGCTTTATGTTCAACCTCAATCCAATCTTTTTCATCTACCCAGTTTTGTGCGCCGTCTTTTACTGAACGAATTGGCACAATATAATCACAACTTATTTGCGGTTTAACTGAGGCAAATATTGGCACAAAGCCAAAGCTCAGGGCGGTTTCTATAATTGCTTTTTGGTTTTGCGGATCGATATCAGCCGCTTCATCTATGTAAATAGGTATACGGTATAAGTTTTGTTCCTGATCGCTTAATAAGTAACGAATAAACAACATGCCACATAACAGCTTAATGGTGATACGCGTACCATTTGAACCAGCCGAATCTATTTTTTCAAAGTGCTCGGTTTCGCCCGCGCGGTTAACCACTTCAAAACGAATATCAAATAAATCGGTAAGGGTCAGGCCTGCTTTGTCTGAGGCGAGTTTAATTAAATGATCTTTTGCGTCGTTTACCGCACTTTCGCTGTACGGCTCTTGGCTGAGTAAATCCAGGGTGTCGCCTTGTTCAATTTGGTTAGAGGTACTGATAATAGTATCAATGCTATCTACCAACATTTTGCGCGGGATAATATTAATTTTAAACGCTTGCAGGTTTGAAATACGATGCTGGCTTATGCCTTTATTAAAGCTATTCATTTCACGACGTAGGCGGTCTAAATCTTCACGTAAGCCTTTAATCGTGGCGGCCACTTCGGTGAGGGCAACGCGACCTTGGCGCTCAACGGCATCACGTTCGTTATCAATATTATGAAACGCGCTAATAAGTTTTTGGTATTTACTAAACTCATCGTTTTCGTTATCGAACTTGGTAATACCTGCATTGTAAATATGCATATAGGTATTACGTACATTTATATCGAAATTACGAAGCTCTTGGCAGTCTTTATTAAAGTGGTGAATTAAATCGCTTAAATTATCAAAATCGATTTTTATATCAATCATGTAAGGTGTCACTTTACCACTGTATAAATCTAACGTGTGGTCAATACGCTCGGTTTTAACTTGGCGCAGGCGCTCTGTTTGACGATTAATTTGCGCTTGTTTTGATTTAATTAACGAGCGTCTATCAGCAATTGAGCCACTGTTTTTTTGAATATCTTGTAGGTAATCGTCAACTTGTTCGCGCTCGGCTAAAAGCTGCTCTTTTAGCATCGCTTGTGCGTCAACCGACTGTTGCATCACTTCAAATTGCTCTAAGCGTTTAAGTGCGCTTTCTGCACTCATAAGCTCCTCGTATAGCGCGTCTTTTTCTTTTTGTTTATCAGCAACATTGGCGGCCACTTCGCGCTGTTGTTTAAACTCTTTTAATGATTGCTCAAGCGCGGTTAACTGAGCGCTCAGTTGCTCTTTATTTTCGCCGCTTTGCATTTGTACTGGTGAGAGCTTTTTAAGTTTAATACTGGCACCGGGCAGGGTGAGTATACCGCCTTTAACATTTTCGCTCAGCTTTGATAAAAATTCACCAAAGGCATCTTCGTCATCAATGGTTATATCGCCATTGCTGGTGGTGGCAAAGGAGAGAAGATCGGGGTTTAATAGTCGTGATATTTCTTCTACTTCTTTCAGTGATAAGTCTTCACGCATACGGGTGAATAAATTAAATTCTAAGTTTTTAAGTTGTAACTTTAAGCTTTTAATTTGTTTTTGTGTTTCACCAATACGGTAATCAAGGGTGTGTAGGCTTTGCCCTTGAGCACTCGTAATAGAGTGTGACAACGACTCGTAGTCATTTTTTAACTGCGTTAGGTTGCTTTTGATAGTGGCTTTATTAACCAGCTCAAATTCACTTTTAAGGGCGTTGAAATCTAAAAACCATTGTTCAATTTGAGTTTGCTTGCGCTCTATATCGCGCGATTGTTGCACGTATAGCCCTTGCTTTTGTTCAAACTCGTGTTTTTCGTGCTCAATATCTTCAAGAGCGATGTTGAGCTCGCTTAGTTGCTCTTCTTGGTAAGCATCAAAATCAATCAGTGCTTGGTCAATTTTTGGTGCATAAGCGGCCAGTTTACCTTTAAGAACGGTTTGGTTTTCAAGCATAGATTCAAGGGCGGCTATGGGCTCTTGCATTGACTCAAGGGCTTTTAATTCACGTTTTGCGCGGTTTACTTTATCAAACGAACGGCGCCAAACCTCGTAAAAGTCGACCTTAGAATTTGACATATGGCGTTCAAACACACGCAACATAAAACGCTTAACGTCGTTTGCGCCTAATTTATGTAAATTAAGAATACGACGAAATATTTCTTTGTATATTGCAGAGTCTTGAACGTTGTTAAGGGGGATCATTTTTAAATTGATCTCACCGTCAAATTGCGTCGCTCCGCCAGTAAGTAGAGCGTTTAACTCTTGTGCTTTAAGCTCTATTGGGTTGTAACCTTGCTGCTTTAAGTGATTAAACAGCTTGGTAAACTTAATAATGGTATTGCCTTGGGTGTACTGGGCTAAATCAAGCTTACCTTGATAGCAAAAGTATTGGTGTGCATAACCGGCAATTTTACCTAAGCCGGCTACGCCAATGACGACTGAGCCATGGGGCAAATCGGCTTGCAATAAAATGTACGATTGATCTGATGAAAAATAAAACTTACGGGTTTCATCTAAATCGTGGCCATCCCACTCGGTTAGGCGTAAATCGTTAATTAGCGGAAATTGCAGTGCATTAATTACTGAGCTTTTACCTGTGTTGTTAGGGGCACAAATCGAGCTACTTTTATCCAGTGGGATCACACATTTTGCATAGCCTGCGGTATTTAGTAGGGCGAGTTTACTCAGCCCGTATAAATTTTTCATTGCTCGTCCTCACTAATAAAGGTCTCTTCGTTTACTTCCATTAAGGCATCAATATAGCGGTGAATAGGGGCTTGCAACATAAAGCCACCTTCTACTTCGCGGGCAAGGCCTAAACGTACCATTCGTAAATACACATCTTTGCGTAAATCAGAACCCGAAAATATTTCAAGCTGATCAAATAAATGTTTATTAAGTTGTACCAAGGTTTGCATTAGCTCTAAATCGTTTGGCTCATCAAATAACGCACGCATAGGATCTTTACCTGTGTTGGCAAAGTGTTCGATTAAAATATAAATAGTGAGCGCTATCGCGCGCGATATTTTGCCCATATTGGGGGTGCTTTCATCGCTAGCAAAATAATAAAAGCCACGACTGTCGTGCTTTAAATCATGGCCTAATGCTGTGAATAAGGCGCTGTAAGCTTCAATTTGTTGGTCAAGCTCTTGCCACATTAGGGTGTCTTGTTCGCAAATGTGGTAACCGGCGACTAATTTTTTATTAATGGCTTGTAAGTGAGAAAGCTCATTTAAGTTTATCTGTGTCATGGTCATTACTCGTGCTCGGCTTTATCAGCCTGAGGCTCTGAATTAAAGGGGTACAAAGAAAAGTGCTGGCCTGCAATGTTAACGCGGGCTTTTTTATCGCTTTGGCTAATGTGTAGGGTGGTATCGCTCACTAGTTTTTGATACAAAAACAGCATTTCATCGGCTTCAAGCTCTGGGTAGCTTTCGTCTAAAAATTGCAGCAGAGGCTGTGGTTTTTTACGCTGCTTTTTGAAGCGTTTTGCAAACTGCGCTTTTACATCGTGATAGTCAGGAATGTTTGGTGTGACAAACGCAGGCACATCGTTTTGCTCTGGTAGCTGATATTCATGATGCTCAAATTCAGCCAGGCTTGCCATGTAGGCTACTATATGGCGCTGTTGACCCAATGAATACTTTTGCGCATCGCTTACAAAATGTGGCTGCACGGCGCTGAGCATATTATCTACCCCATTTTTACGTATTAGCCCTAATACTTTTGCTACTTGGCGGGTAACAAGGTTATTACGGCGCAACTCTTCACGCAGTGGCATAAGCATATCGGCACTTTTACGTAAGCTTATCCGGCCAACTAGGTGCATTTCTAGAATTCGGGTACGCAATTGCTCAAGCATGCGTTTATCGTTGTACGCTTTGCCTGAACGTTCAATATGTTCTATTTGGGTGCTAATTTGTTGCTCAATTAAAGTAAAACAGGCATGAAAGTCGCCTCTAATATCCACCATTTCCAGCATGGGTTCTATATACTCATCAAACGCTTCTATCACGGCTTTATAGCGTTTTTGTAGCGACTGCACTGCATTATTAGATTTGGCTTGCTCAACAATATTTAAAATGGCGTTTTCGTTGTGTAAAAACAGTTTGATTATTTTACGCACCCGATCATCCATAATACGGCTAAAGCGGCGTAAATCATCAAAATCTTCCATTTCACCGGCATTGGATAGCCGATTACCTAAACGGGCCAAATCATCAACCAAAACACTAATTTCTTGTGCTAAGCCTAAATGTTCTTCTTGCAGTAAAAAGGTGGCAAAGTCGGCAACGGCGCGGTTAATTTCCAGTTGTGACGATTTAGCCAGCGGAATAATAATTTCTTGATTTAATAACCGGTTGGTTTCTTTATAAATACGCTCATTATTCCACGTGGGTTGCTTTTGCTTAATGGCATTTTGAAGATCTTTAATACTAAAGTCGGCCATTTTAAAGCGCTTAAATAATAGCTCTAATACACTCCAGTGTTCATTTAGGGTATTAAGTAGCTTTTTAGCTGGGATCATAAGGCGTTGCAACTTCCTAGTATTCGTTATTTTATATTTCTCGAACTTATATGGTATTCGTTTTTGCGACGATTTAATAATAGTTTTTACACCCGCTTAGTGATAGTATCCGCGCCGAATATAGGCACATAGAGTTTGTGGGTATATTTTTTACATGGTTTCAATTTTTACTTAACCCCGAAGGTTGTTTAATATCATGGTTTCCTCGATTATCCTGACGCTGATAGCGATTGCATTCTTGCTTATCGTTATTGAGGATGTGATTCACGTTAACAAAGCCAAAACGACGTTATTTTTTGGTACACTTTGCTGGATTATCTCCTTTATTTTTCCTCTTAATGGGCAAAGCCCCGAAACGATTCAAACCCTCCTAGACCACAATATTTTAGAAATTGCTTCTTTATGGCTGTTTTTAATGGCCGCAATGACCTTTGTCGCCTATTTAAACTCTAAAGGACTCATCGAAAATGTTGTGAATCGGATTATGCCAACCAGCATTAGTGAGCGTAAGCTAATGTTTTTGGTGGGGTGTTTTGCGTTTTTATTTTCATCTATTTCCGACAACGTTACGGCCACGCTAATATCATTGGCAGTGATTATGTCATTAAAACTTGAAGCCAAAAAACTAGTTAAGTACGCCACGCTTATTGTATTTGCTGTAAACTCCGGTGGTGTATCACTTATCACGGGTGATGTAACCACACTTATGATTTTCCTTGATGGTAAAGTAACAATTAGCAATTTATTACTGTTAATTGTGCCTGCGTTATTAAGTGTATTATTACTGGCTACCTTGTTATCAATTGGTATGAACAAGCAGTTAGAGTTTAAAAAGACTAAATTTAAACGCATTGAAAAAACCGACATTACTATCGCTGTTATTTTCTTCACTACCGTTATTTCTACCCTTACTTTAAGTGTTTTATATAGTGTGCCGCCGTTACTTACCTTTTTACTCGGCCTGTCTATTATGTTTTTAGTCGCACAATTTTTAATGCGCAAAAAAGATATCAATAAAGATATGATCGATTTTATACGCGACATAGAGTACGACACCTTACTGTTTTTCGTGGGTGTGTTACTGCTTGTTGGTGCGTTAAAAGAAGTTGGGGTACTGAGCCAATTTACTAATTTGTATACGGTAATGGCGCCAGAGTACGCAAACTACTTAATGGGTATTTTATCCGCAGGTGTTGATAACGTGCCACTAACGGCAGCGTTATTAAAAGCCGACATTGTAATGAGTCAACAGCATTGGTTGTCGTTTACGTATGCAACCGGTGTAGGTGGCTCTATGCTAATCATTGGCTCGGCGGCCGGTATTATAGCCATGAGTAAGGTAAAAGAGCTGACGTTTGCAAGTTACCTTCGCTTATCGCTGTATTTATTATTGTGTTACACCTTTGGTTATGCGGGCTCTTACTTAATGGGTAGTTTTATTTGATTTTATAGTAAAACGACTTGACAGCTAGACGTCTAAACGATAACTTTCAAAGCCGCACTCTTAGTGCGGTTTTGTTTTATTAGCCACAGGTTAATAATACATTCAGAAGAGGTGCGATACTTAGGTACTTAATGTGAGGCAACGACAGCCTGCGACCATTAAGGAGGGAAGTACTCGCCGAGGAAAATAATGGGTCGTTACCATTGTTTTTCGGTTTATGGGGCTGAATCCTCAAAACTGTCACCAATTTAGGTGGAGAGCTTCTGGCAGTAGATTTTTCTTATCTTTATTTCCTGCCAAGTTCTTCTTGTTTTATTGCGGTTTGGATGCCGCGAAAGGAGACGAAATGACTACCCAATCAGTGCCACAAAGTTCACAGTGCACAAAATCAGATTACATTGTTGCCAAATTTGGTGGCACTAGCGTTGCTAACTTTGAGGCGATGAGCCGTTGTAGCGAAATTATCATAAACGATAAAAATGTACGTATTGTTGCAGTGAGCGCCAGTGCCGGAGTGACCAATCATTTAGTGGAGCTTTGCAAAGCGGGTATTGAAGCCGCTAAACGCCAACAGCATATTGATGGTGTCCTTGCGATTCAGCAGGCTATTTTAAATGACCTGTCGTTAGATGAGGATTTAGCCCTTGGGTTTAATCAAACGCTTGATGCATTTCAAACGTTGGCGGCACAAACACTCAATACTGAGCAGCAGTTCGATGAGCTACTTAGCTTTGGCGAGCGTTTATCGTCGTACTTATTTACTCAAGTACTAAGGTTAAAGGGTTTAAAAGCCACTCGTTTTGATGTGCGCCAGGTGCTTAAAACCGATAGCCAATTTGGTAAAGCAACACCAAATGTGGCCGCCACAGCGCAAGCCGCTAAAACACATTTAATTCCGCTGCTTGATGATAGCGTTATTGTGACCCAAGGGTTTATTGGTAGCGATGCAAACAATTTAACGACCACGCTCGGTAGAGGCGGCTCAGATTATAGCGCTGCACTGCTTGCTGAGGCTATTAACGCTAAAAGTGTGCATATTTGGACTGACGTAGTGGGTATTTTTAGCACCGATCCTCGTTTGTGTGTAAAAGCCACTCCTATTGCGCGTTTAAGCTTTGATGAAGCGGCAGAAATGGCCACTTTTGGCGCTAAAGTGCTGCATCCGGCTACAATTTTGCCAGCCAGTCGCAGCCATATAAATGTGTTTGTTGGCTCAAGCACAGAGCCAGAGCGTGGTGGTACTTGGATTGAACGTGAAAAATCGCAGCTACCAGGTATTCGTGCGGTCACGCAACGTAAAAACCAAATATTATTAACTCTTAAAAGCCCAGAAATGTTATTAGCCAGTGGCTTTTTAGCCCGTATATTTACTATTTTAAGTGAATGTAATATTTCGGTAGACTTGGTTACCACCTCTGAAATTAGTGTAGCAATTACCCTTGATAATGCGCCTAATGCATCACGCCCAGAGCTAGATCAAGAGTGCTTAGATAAACTCGCTGAATTTTGCCATGTATCGGTTGAAAACAATTTAACGCTGGTAGCGTTAATTGGCTCTGAAATTGTTTTGCGCCAACATGAAATGAATTTAATGAAAGTATTAAGTGACTTTAATATTCGACTCATTTGCCATGGTGCAAGTAAACATAATTTGTGCTTTTTAGTTGAGCAAAGCGAGTCAGATGCAGTGGTTCAAGCGATTCATAGCCGATTACTAGAAAGTGATTGCGCTGCGTAAATCGTTAATAGTCATTATTGAGCACCGCCAGTCGGTGCTTTTTTTTGCCACAACGCTAATATCAAACATGTCGTTATGTGCTCCAACCACGGTATTGCTACAAGCTGTAAGCTGAGTGTTATTAAGTTCGTTAAACACATTAGGGCTTAATAATTGAGCAATGGGGCGGCTGGTGGCTTTAGCCAGCGCTTCTTTTAATGTCCAAATCCTAAAAAAATGATGTGCTTGAGTTGTTATGTTATCTGAATCGATTATTGAGCTCACTTCGGCTGGGTGGTAAAAGTGCTTAGCGAGTTTATTAAAAGGGCGCTTTAAATTAATTTTTTCAATATCAAAGCCAAATTGAGTTGATGCTACATTTAACGCTGCACCTACAAAACCATGAGAATGAGAAATACAGCAACTGATCACGCCTGTTGTATTTTTAATATGTAATTCTAATTTACTGTTATCGGGGTTAAATTCAGAACTAATATCACACGATTTTACGCAGGAATAAGCAGCAAAAGTGGTCTTTACTAGGTATTTAAGCACTAAACGTGTGGCTAAATATTCTTGTTTAGCTTGTGGGTTTTTACGCCGATTAATAACATTGAGCTCAAAAGGGGTTAAATAGTGGGGTAAATCAAATTCACCCACATTGAGGGTGGTCGCGTTAAGCAACGCAATGCAATGGCTGTTATTTGCTAAAGCGGGCGTGACTGCTAGCTGGTTTTCAAAGTAAGTTACACTCATCATTGCTCGTTATAAATGACGACCGATTACATATTTATTACCCAAAGCTGGATAGTTTGTGAGCGGTTGTTAGTTGTTGTGAGCGCTAAGTACATTTTTATTACTCAGTCGCTCTTAAATATGGTTTAATTCGCATTCGTTAAAATAATAACAGATTTGTAGGTGTATGGCACAAGTGCGTGATGGTTTTCAAAGTCGACTAGGTTTTGTATTGGCAGCAGCCGGTGCAGCGGTAGGCTTAGGTAATATATGGGGTTTTCCTACGCAGGCTGCTAATCATGGTGGCGGCGCATTTTTACTGGTTTACTTTATCGTTATTTTTTTGCTGGCGTTACCTGCTTTGTACACCGAGCTGTATTTAGGTTACAAAGCCCAAGCTAACCCTGTTAAAGCGCTAAGCCAAGCATGGCAAGATCACGCCCCTAAAGTGGGAGCCGCAGCAGGCTATATTGGCCTTGCCGGTGCCATCGTTATGTTAAGTTTTTACTCAATTGTGGCCGGTTGGATGCTTTCCTACGCTATAGAGCCTATAAGTAGCTTTTTTGGCTTGCATAGCTTGAGTGAGTTTTTACATAGTGACTCTATGTTACGTAATTTTATTTTTACGCCGCTTATGCTTATTCTAACCGCCAGTATTATTTTAAAAGGGGTGAAGTCGGGAATAGAAACCTGGTCACGCCGTTTAATGCCGCTTTTACTTGTTCTCCTCATTGGGCTTATTATTTATATTGCAACGTTAGATGGCGCAAGCGAAGGGTTTGCTGCCTATTTAGTGCCTGACTTTAGCAAAATACTCGACCCTGATTTAATTATTGCCGCAATGGGGCAAGCGTTTTTTTCGTTGTCGCTTGGGGTAGGCTGTATGATGATTTACGGCTCATATTTAAAACCCGGAGCTAACTTACCAAAATTAACCGCAAGTGTTGCCTTACTCGACACCAGCGTGGCGTTTTTGGCGGGCTTATTAATAATTCCGGCTATTTATGTTGCCCAGTACAATGGCGTTGAAGTATTTAATAACGGTAAATTAATTGGTGAGGGACAACTTATTTTTGCCATATTACCTGAGCTATTTGGCACCATGGGCGAAATTGGTTTATTGGTTGGCTTGTTATTTTTTGTATTGATGTCGATAGCTTCAGTTACCTCAACTATTTCGTCAACTGAGATCCCTGTGGCATTTTTGGTTGAAAACCACAATGTAGATAGAACCAAAGCAACATGGGCAGTCAGTGCTGTTGTGCTTATTTGTGCCAGTACCATTATTTTAAACTTTGATTGGTTGTTTGGTTTAGTGATTATGGTATTTACCCAATACCAATTGCCGTTAATGGGGCTATTTTACTTTATAACGGTAGGCTGGCTATGGCAACGTGGTAATAAGCTGCACAAGGCAAGTAGTGGGCCGCACTATTGGTTTGCACAATATATTCGCTTTGTGTGTCCTGTACTTATGACCTTAGTATTTGTAAATGTAGCGTTTGGTTAAAAACTTTTAAACGCGAATTTAAAAATGCCGTTTTTAAAAAGCGAACTATTGGGAGTCACCCGAAAGTTCGCTTTTTACAGTTTAAATGACTTGATATTACAATACTTGATTGGTTAGCGTTTGCCCTTGATCAAGCTCGTTTGCATTTTGTAATGTTATATTAGCGATTTCGGTTAGAGCTTCTTGAGTAAAAAAGCCTTGATGCCCTGTTATTAATACGTTTCTAAAACTCACTAAACGAGAAAATATATCGTCTTGATTTATTTCTTCACTGTGGTTTTTAAAAAACAGCTCTGATTCTTGTTCGTACACATCAAGCCCTAAATACCCCAGTTTTTGTGATTTAAGTGCTTTAATACAGGCTTGGCTGTTTACCAGCGCACCGCGAGAAGTATTAATAAGCATGACCCCGGTTTTCATTTTATTAAATGCAGCGTCATCGATTAAATGATGCGTGTGCTCGTTTAGCGGACAATGCAAAGAAATGATATCGCTTTGTGTAAGCAGGGTGTTTAAATCGGTAATAGTATAATTGCCTGGTTTTGCAAAAGGGTCGCACACTAAAACGTTAGCGCCAAAACCGGTTAAAATATTACACAATGCTTGGCCTATTTTACCGCAGCCTATAATACCTATGGTCTTGTTATGTAAGTTAAACCCAAGTAAGCCATTTAAATCAAAGTTGTCTTCGCGTACGCGGTTATAAGCTTTGTGTGTTTTACGGCTGAGGGTAAGCATAAGGGCAACACAATGCTCCGCTACTGCCTCAGGGCTGTAGGCGGGTACGCGTAATACGCTTAAGTTATGCTGTTTGGCAACGGGCAAGTCAACGTTATTAAACCCCGCACAGCGTAATAAAATAGCGCTAACACCCAATGTGGCAAGTTGCTCAATTACCGCTTTATCAACAGAATCGTTGACAAATACGCACACAGCGTCAAAGTTTTTAGCTAATATTGCCGTCTGCGCCGATAAACTTTGCTCAAAATAAGTAATAGTGATGTTAGAAAAGCCATTTAAACTTTGCTCAAAAAAAGGGCGCTCATATTTCTGAGCACTAAAAAAAGCAATATCCATTAACTAGCTCCAAGTAATCAATTATTTTATTACCATAAACTATTCTTACTATAGATGCTTCACTCTTGTTGTTTTAATTACGACAGGATTATTTTAATACAGCCGAACGGACTCCTAAACGAGCGGTCGTCGGTTTTATAACGGGCACTGATTCTAAGCAGCTTGTTATTACATTATGTAAGGACTCCGGTTTAGTTCGCGGTGCATAGCGAGCAACCAGCTGCCCTTGTGCATTAACTAAAAACTTAGTGAAGTTCCATTTTATTGCTCGGTTTTGTGCAATACCTCGTGTATGAGACTTTAAATAACTAAACAGTGGATGCGTATCTGGGCCATTTACCATGACCTTATTAAACACCTCAAAATTAATTGAAAAATGTTTTTGATAATAGTCTTTAATGGCCATTCCCTCTAATGGCTCATTTTTATCAAATTGATTACACGGAAAGGCTAAAATAGTAAACCCATCGTTTTTGTATTGTTGATATAGCTTTTCTAGCGCGCATAATTGCGCAGAAAAATGACATTTACTGGCGGTATTAACAATAAGAACCGTTTTTCCTTTTAGCTGACTCAAAGAAAAATCATCGTTATTACAAAGTGGTGCGTTAAATTGATAAATACTATCCATAGATTACCTACCTAATTTCCGTATGAGGGAAATTTTAAAAGACTTTCATTCGCTTTTTTAGCGGCCGATTGACATAATCGAGCTTATGTTTCTAAGTTATCAGTTAAATAGGTCATTTTTATGTCAGTAAAAATTGCATTTATAGGTTTAGGCGTAATGGGTTACCCAATGGCAGGCCATCTAGCAAAAGCGGGGCACAGCGTATGTGTCAAAATTTGGCGCTTTAATAATTTTTGCCATAAGAACGTCTATTTTCAAGAAAACCTCTGATTTAATTTAACCGCTCCGATATCGGAGCGGTTCTAGTGCGTTTTTTGTAACAATCAAGCTCCGAATGCGGAGCAAATGATGTTATGAATATTATCGGAAAGAATATAAAGCGAATTAGAGAGAATAAGTCATGGACACAAGAGGTTCTAGTCGCTAAATGTCAGGTACAGCAGTGGGGAATAACCCGAAGCACATTAGCCAAAGTAGAATCTAATGTTAGAAGAGTTACCGATATAGAAGTGAAGCGCTTTGCACAAATCCTTGAAATTCCGATTGATGAGTTATTCACTGAAGATTAAAACCAAAGAGCATTACTCTAAACCACTTGAAGTATGAATCAAAAAGATACACACTGATGGTATATTACTTCAATAATATGATTTTAATGCATGGATGAATTTAGTTTTGCACAGAAGCAGCGTTTAGCTTATATCGACTTTAAGCTCTATTTTACTGGGATGGTAACTCGCAGTGAAATCGTGTGTCATTTCGAATTAGGCCTTGCCGCTGCAACCAGAGATTTAAAGTTCTACAAAGACAATGCGCCTGAGAATATGGCGTATGACAATGTAGAAAAAAAATACTTCATCACAACGCAATTCAAACCCATATTTAAACATGATGCACGCCGCACGCTTATTAAGTTAGCGAACAACATTAGCGATGGCTTTGATTCTATTGGCGATACTTCATTCCCTATTGAATCACCAAGCCCGTTGAACGTACCTGATATTGATATTATCGCTAAGCTCTCTCAAGCGATTATCAACCATAAGCCTATTAGCGTTATCTACACGTCTTTAAGCAGTGGTTCGGGTGCAAGAGAACTTGTGCCTCATTCAATTGTAGATAACGGCTTACGATGGCATTTAAGAGCGTATGACCGCAAATCAAAGTCATTTAGAGACTTTGTGTTAACGCGCATTACCAAAGTTACAATTCTCGCACAGACACCATCTTCTAAAGAAGATAAGTTAGAAGATCATCAATGGATGCGTATGGTGCCATTACAAATTATTCCGCATCCAAATAACGTTAAGCACCCAACCGCTATTAAGCTCGATTTTGGGATGGAAAAAGGCATATTAGAAGTCAATGTACGTGCCGCAATGGCAGGATATTTATTAAGACGTTGGAATGTGGATTGTTCTGAAAGTGGCTCACTTTCAGGCCCTGAATATCAACTTTATTTACAGAATATACAAACATTATATGGTGCAGAAAATCTCGCACTTGCGCCGGGATATCAAAAGGATAAAGACTAAATGGAAACGCCTGAAAAAATCAAAATTATTGCTTCTGAAGCGGTTCGTGTACTAGAAATAGTTGCTCAAACAGCCAAAAAAAAACTAGCAGAGCAATCTAATAAGATGAATGGCCATGGTCAACTTGCAAGCATCAACTCTTTTAATGATACACATGCTGTTGATAATATGAGTGAGATAGCTCAATCGATACAGCAAGGCTATATAAGCCTTCAAGACGAACCTGCAATTGCACGGGTTACTTTTGATGATGGTGAGCAGACTAAAACCCTATATATTGCGCGAAAAAGCTCAATTCCTCTTGAAGGTGATGCTAGTCTAGCTAGTTATGGCTCTCCTTTAGGTCACTTAGCGTCTTTACAAGTAGGTGATGAGTATACTGCCAATATTGGTGGACAATCACGAGTACTTGAAGTTCTAGAAACACTAACTTTAAAGCCCAGAAAAGGCGAACATGGCTGGGATTCATCATTTTCGGTTTACACGCCTGAAGATGAAGAAACTATTACTATTGATCCATCTTTAAGGAAGCTATTTCAACAAGAAGAAGTAGACCTTTCAGATGAGTCATTTTTGGATGAACTCCTCAGTGGTGAAGCTTCAAATGATTTTGAAACGGGAGTAAAGCATCAAGTTAGATCGGCTATGAGTCTAAGAGATCAACCTATTCTCGATAAGTTTCAATCTGAAATATTTCGTTTGCCACTTGATAGCCAGTTAATTATTTTAGGGCCTCCCGGAACAGGTAAAACTACAACGTTAATTAAACGCCTTGGGCAAAAGCTAAATATTGAATATCTAGAACCAGCAGAGCAGCAAAAAATTAAAAACTCTCATAGTGGTGAGTCAGGTCATAAAACCAATTGGCTAATGTTTACCCCTACAGATTTGTTAAAGCACTATTTAAAAGAAGCTTTTGCTAAAGAACAAGTCCCTGCATCTTCTGAGCAAATTAAAACATGGGAAAACTACAGTGGTTATTTAGGTAGGAATGTTTTATCAATATTACAATCAAGTAGTCGCAGTGGCTTTATTAAAAAATCGACGCGACACTTAAATTCATATGCAAACTCAAACTTACCTGCCGTTTATGATTCATTTATTGATTTTCATAAATTATCAATGGTCAATGAGCTTAAAGCAAGTATTGACCAATTAATTATACTTGACGGTCCTTCGTTAAAAGAGATTAGTAAAGCACTAATTTCATTGAAGCAAAGCCTACAGCAAAGTAATTTAATAAGCTTTTACCGAAGCCTTGAGCAATACCAAGATAAAATACAAAACCTAATCAAAGAAATAAAAACGGATTCAGAAAAACAATTAAGAGGCACTTTAACTTACCAAGTTAACAGTAATAAAAACTTTATTGCTGAACTAATTAAAGTTATAAACGAATGGAAAAAAAGTAAGTTACCGGAAGTCATTGATGAAGAAGAAGACGATGATGACGAAGATGAAGATCAAATTGCTACCCCGCAGCAACAAGCATTTAGTGAATATAAAAAGGCAATAAATGCACTTGGTCGTGCTAAATACTTGAAACGTAGTCTACCAAAAAACAGTTTATCAACAGCAATTGTAAAATGGCTAGATGAAAGACTACCCGAAATTGAAAAGCTGAAAGGTTTAGGTAGCCTAGCCATTCAAATGCGTGAACTAAGAAAATTTAAAAATCCAGAAGTTAAATATGTAAAAAACATAGCTAAAAGTTATCGTGCATTTCGTAAATCTGAAGAGCAGTTTAAAAAATGGTTTGAAAGTTCACCAGCAAAGCCAAGTCATATTGAACAGTCAGAATTGGATCTTCTCATTTTAGCAAATTTAAAAATGGCAAGAGAGCTCCTTAAAGAAAGGTTCATCCAACAAAAATTAGATCAAGGTGGTTATGTCCAACTTAATTTAATCAATGAAACGTTTAAAAATCAAATACTAGTAGATGAGGCAACAGACTTCTCACCTATTCAGTTGGCAAGTATGGAAGCTTTGACTACACCTTCAATCGGTTCTTTTTTTGCTTGTGGTGACTTCAATCAAAGGATTACAACAGAAGGCACTAAAAGCGCAGAGCAACTTAGTTGGATATCTTCAAAACTAACAACTGAATCAATAAATATCGTTTATCGTCAAAGTGAGTTGCTTAATAACTTTGCCAAAGAACTACTAACAAAAATGGAAGGCGACATTCAGTACAGTGGAGAGCTTCCTAAAAACTCAAACCACAAAGGCGTAATGCCAGTGTTATTAGAAAATGCTGGTGATAACGCGCAAATAGTTACTTGGTTAAAAGACAGAATTTCTGAAGTCGAGCAAGAAGTAGATGTACTCCCTAGTATCGCGATTCTGGTAAATCATGAGGATGAGGTGAAACCATTGGCCGATGCTTTATCTGAAGAATTAGAAGACTTAAATATTCGAGCTGTAGCTTGTAGTGATGGCCAATCATTAGGTGAAGGCAACGACGTTCGTGTGTTTGATGTACAGCACATTAAAGGTCTGGAATTTGAAGCTGTTTTCTTTGTAGGTGCAGATACTTTAGCTAAAAATATACCAGAGCTATTCGATAAGTACCTTTACGTAGGAGCAACAAGGGCAGCTACTTTCTTTGGAGTCACATGCCATAGCACTGCACCCAAATTAATAAATAATTTACGCTCGTCATTTCAACAAAGCTGGGCTTAATTGGTTATATAAATAATATGCAGTGTGGGCGATTGATGTTTGCTACCACTGTAAAAATAAAATATTGATGGATTATTAAATGAATATTACCCAAATAGAAGAAATCGTTAAAAAGTTAGCATCAGATATTATTGCTAACCAAGTTAACAAGGATGAGTTTATATACCAACTAATGGCGGCTTACGGTCATCGTAAAACGACCATTGGCCGTATTAAATCAGGTGAGCGTAACTTAGCTAAAGTTGATGGCGAAGTAAGAGCTAAACGCCATATTTACTTTAAGCAAAGTCAGAGTAATTGTGTGTTGTCAGATATTGATAACATGAAAAAAGAGCCAACAGTTGCTCGTGACAAAATTCGCTTTGTTATTGCTACTGACTTTAATCAGTTTGTTGCCTTAGATACTCGTACCCACGATACCTTAGATATTGAATTTACCGAACTGGGCAAACATTTTGATTTCTTCTTACCTTGGGCGGGAATGGAAAAAGCGGTATACCAAGGTGAAAACCCGGCTGATGTTAAAGCGGCAGAAAAAATGGCTAAGTTGTTCGATTTAATCAAAGCCGATAACTTCAGTGAAGATAACAAAGACGACACCAACGCACTTCATAACTTAAACGTATTTTTAACCCGTTTACTATTTTGTTTCTTTGCCGAAGATACTGGTATTTTCACACGTAATCAGTTTAGTGAAAACTTAGAGTCAAAAACTAAAACTGATGGCTCTGATGTTGATGACTACCTAAATCGTCTCTTTGAAGTTTTAAATACAAATAAAGAAAATCGCGGTGAGTTACCTGATTATCTTACACAATATGAGTATGTAAATGGTGGTTTATTTGCTAATACCATAGCTTCCCCAAGGTTTTCGACTAAATCACGCAAAATGCTCATTGAGTGTGGCAGTGAGCTAGATTGGTCTGATATTAACCCTGATATTTTTGGTTCGATGATCCAAGCGGTAGTTCACCCTGACCAACGTGGCGGTATGGGTATGCACTATACCTCGGTCACTAACATCATGAAGGTAATCGAACCGCTATTTTTAGATGAGCTTTATGCTGAGTTTGAAAATATTGAAGACAACATTGATGCGAAGTTAAAACCTAGTCGCTTACGAAAATTACATGATCGTATTGCCGAAATTAAAATATTTGACCCAGCTTGTGGCTCTGGCAACTTTCTGATTATTGCCTTTAAAGAGTTACGTAAGCTTGAAATGGAAATCATCAAGCGTTTGCAAGAATTAGATCAAAACGATAACCAAGACGACCTATTTGGTGATGTTGGTTTAGATTCATCCTTTTCACGTATTAAGCTTTCTCAATTTTACGGTATTGAGTTAGATGATTTTGCTCATGAAGTAGCCATTTTGTCGTTATGGCTTGCTGAGCACCAAATGAATGTGGAATTTAAAGCTGAGTTTGGTGAGTGTGAACCTGCTTTACCTCTTCGGCAAGGGGGGAGCATATTACAAGGAAATGCGACCGAAATTTCATGGCATGACCATGTACAAGGAGCTAACTCAGATACATTTATCATAGGTAACCCACCATATTTAGGTGCCAAAAGACAGAACAAACAACAAAAAGAGGAGATGAAAAAAGTTTTCCATTTCTCTAAAGATTATAAAAACTTAGACTACATTTCATGCTGGTTTTATTTGGCCTCCACATTCATTCGAGACACTAACTCACAAGCCGCTTTCGTTTCCACTAACTCAATAGTCCAAGGTGATCAAGTATCATTGCTGTGGCAGCATATATTCGATCAAAACATTGAAATTTCATTCGGTCACAGGTCTTTTAAGTGGGAGAACTCCGCAAAAGGTAAGGCAGCTGTGATTTGTGTTATTGTTGGGTTGCGTCAAAAAACATCTAAGGATTGCTACATATTTACTGATCAATACAAACATTCCACACCATCAATAGGCCCATACTTAAATGCAGGAAGCAAGGTGATTGTAGGTAAATCAAGGAAGCCTCTAAATGGTTTACCTGAGATGATTTACGGAAATATGCCTCTTGAAGGAGGTTTTTTGAAGCTTTCTGAAGCTGAAAAAGATGAAATTATTAATCGTTATCCGAATGCGAACAAGTTCATCAGACCTACTATTGGTGGTGAAGAGTTTTTAAAAGGTATAAAACGCTGGTGCATTTGGATAGATGATAATGATTTAGAAGAAGCTATGAATATTCCTTTGATTTTCGATAGAGTCGAAGGAGTGAGAAAATTTCGACAAAATGGTGGTGAAGTTGCCAGAACTTTAGTGGAAAGATCACACCAATTTAGATATAGACATATAGCAAAATCTCAAATGATGGTTGTACCATGCACAAGCTCAGAAAATCGAGATTATATGCAATGTGGTTTCTTTACTAATGAATACATTTCAATGAATTCAATTCAAGTAATATTAGATCCTGAATTATGGCTTTTTGGTGTACTTTCTTCAAAAATGCATATGATATGGGTGAAGTCTGTAGCAGGTAGATTAAAAAGTGATTATAGGTATTCCAATGTGATCTGTTACAACACATTCCCTTGCCCACGTTTAAGTCAGAATGAAAAAGCTATATTGGCTGATTTATCCGTAAATATACTTTCTGCTAGAGAAAATCACTCAAATACGACAATTGGTAATTTATACAGAAGAGATCAAATGCCGGATGATTTATTGGAAGCTCATCGTGCATTAGATGAGTTTTTTGAAAGTTTATTTACAAGTAAAAAGCTGGCAGATGATGAAAAAAGATTAGAAATATTATTAATGCAATACAAAGAAATGACAGGAGGTCAAAATGCGTAATTTAATGGAATTCAAATATGCCCAAAGTGGTGCGAGTTCAAACACGAATGATATGGGCATGCGAGCCATGCAGTCTCGTGCATATGAAGGCAGAAACAGCCAGTACCTTTTATTAAAAGCACCTCCAGCATCCGGTAAGTCTCGTGCATTAATGTTTTTAGCCTTAGACAAACTGCATAACCAAGGCGTTAAAAAGGCTATTGTTGCAGTACCAGAACGCTCTATTGGTGGCTCGTTTGATACTACTGAATTAAGCAAATATGGCTTCTTTTGCGATTGGGAAGTTGATAACGACAATAACCTTTGTACGCCCGGTGGTGAAACCAGCAAAACTAAAGCGTTTAAGCGTTTTATGGCTGGTGACGATAAAGTACTTATTTGTACTCATGCTACGCTACGTTTTGCCTTTCAAGAAATAGAAGATACTGCTTTTAACGATTGCCTAATTGCTATTGATGAATTTCATCATGTGTCAGCCGATGGTGAGAATGTACTGGGTGATGTTTTACGCTCGATTATGGAAAACAGCAATGCCCATATTGTTGCTATGACAGGCTCATACTTCCGTGGTGATAGTGTTCCTGTATTAACACCTGAGCTTGAAGCACAATTCGATAAAGTATCATTCAACTATTACGAGCAACTCAATGGTTATAACTACTTAAAATCTCTCGGTATTGGTTATCATTTTTACCAAGGTAGATATACCGACGTTATTCATGAAGTACTTAACTCAGAAGAAAACTACGGCAAAAAAACCATTATTCATATTCCTAATGTTAATTCTGGTGAATCAACTAAAGAAAAATATGATGAAGTAGATGCCATTTTAGAAGTATTAGGTGAAGCTGGTAAACGTGATCCTGCTACAGGTGTTATTCCTGTTACTCGACCTGATGGTACAGTAATAAAAGTAGCTGATTTAGTTGAAGAAAATGACCGTGACATAATTCAAAACTATCTACGAAGTATAAAAAATGTAGATGATATGGATGTGATCATCGCATTAGGTATGGCAAAAGAAGGCTTTGACTGGGAATACTGTGAGCATGCATTAACCGTGGGTTATAGAAGCTCGTTAACTGAAATTATTCAAATAATTGGTCGCTGTACCCGTGATAGCTCAAACAAAAATCATGCGCAATTTACTAACCTAATTGCCCAGCCAGATGCAGAAAATGACCAAGTAACCATTGCTGTAAATAACATGCTGAAAGCGATCACTTGTTCACTGCTTATGGAGCAAG
The DNA here is from genome assembly GCF_040308965.1 of Pseudoalteromonas sp. MER144-MNA-CIBAN-0113. Lineage (NCBI taxonomy): Bacteria > Pseudomonadati > Pseudomonadota > Gammaproteobacteria > Alteromonadales > Pseudoalteromonadaceae > Pseudoalteromonas > Pseudoalteromonas sp. MER144-MNA-CIBAN-0113. The sequence continues at coordinate 42,508 of NZ_JBEOOG010000005.1, read as the reverse complement.
TATTAGCCCCTAACTTTAAATTTAAAGCTAAAAAAGACGATGATTTTGAGCCAACGCCACCGGGTACAATGAAAATTGGCGGCTTTAAAGAGCCAAGCACTAAGCGCACTAAAGACATTATTGAATCAGACCTAGCTGATTTAAAAGCGGCTATTTTGCAAGATGATAAAGTTATTGCGGCATCAGCGGGTAAAGTTGATCCAGAAGTCGTTAATAAAATACTTATACCTAAGATAATCCAACGTAAATATCCTGATTTAACTGAAGCTGAACTTGAAGAAGTTCGTCAACAAGTAGTCGTTGATTCAGCAGTAAGTACAGCAGAGGTGAGTGAACAAGGCGGTAAAAAGTTTGTTCGCTTAGCTGATAAATTTATCAATATTGATGAATTGAGTATTGATTTAATTGATGAAATTAATCCATTCCAAAAAGCCTTTGAGATACTGTCAAAATCAGTAACTACTGACGTACTTAAACTTATTCAAGAATCGATTCAAACCACCCGCATTCAAATGGACTTTGATGAAGCTAAATTGCTATGGCCTAAAGTTAAGCTGTTTGTTCATGAAAATGGCCGAGAACCTGACTTAAACGCGTCTGACTTTACCGAAAAGCGTTTGGCTGAGTGCTTAATTTATATCAAACAAGAAAAGCGCAAAAGGATGCAAGCGTAATGAAAAATGAAGAATGGCAAAAATTAAAGTCGATGGAAATGGACGACTGGTTAAGCTTTATTAATGACGATGATGAATTAGGGCTTACAGCGGTTAAAGTGAAGTCAAAAGCGCCAACGGCTGATGAGCACTTAGTTGCTAAGTTTCAAGAAATAAATGATTTCTATAAAGCGAATGGTCGGTTGCCTGAAAACAATATGGCAAACATTAGTGAGCTAATGTTATTTAAACGGTTAGATTCTATTAGAGGTAATGACACCCAGTGCCATGCATTGGTTGATTTTGATGAATTTAACTTATTGCCATTAACGCATGAAGTAGCTGAGCCAACGGCAGGGTTTAAAGTAGAACCGAAACCTGAACTAAAGCCTGTGGTAAAAGAAATTAACTCAGTGGAAGACATATTCGCTGATGATGACTTTGGTTTACTGGGTGATACTGACGATAGCATTTTTAATATAAAACATGTGAAAACCGACAAACGTGCTGACAGTGATTTTGTGGCAAGACGTAAGGCGTGTAAAGATTTTGCTAAATATAAAGATCTTTTCCCTGTTGTTCAGCAAGAACTAAATAGTGGTCAGCGTAAAATTATTGAGTTTGATGATAAAGGTGAAAAGCTTCAAGCTGGTGAATATTATGTGTTAAGTGGAGTATTGATGTACCTCGAACATATAGATATCACTAGTGAAGCAAAAACGGTAGACGGAAAGCGTTTCAGAAAGGATGGAAGAACACGCTGTATATTTGAAAATGGTACAGAATCGAACATGCTTTATCGCTCTATTGCTAAGTCACTATATGCTGATGGCAAAATGGTTTCACCAAAAGGCGAACACTTCGCTGATATTAAAAATGTTGGTGAAGATGATGAGTCCGCAGGTTTTATTTATATTTTATCAAGCCAAAGCGAAGATCCTCGTATCAATTCAATTTCTAACCTATACAAAATTGGCTATGCAACAACACCTGTTGCCAAGCGTATCGCGAATGCTGCAAACGAACCAACGTACTTAATGGCACCTGTTAATGTTGTAGCTGAATATGAATGCTACAACATGAACACGCAGAAGTTTGAGAACCTTATTCATACTGTATTTAAAGATGTTTGCATTGATGTGGAAATAGCCGATTTACAAGGCAATATGTGCAAACCGAGAGAGTGGTTTAGTGTACCAATCGAGCAAATAAATACTGCTATAGAGCTTATTGTGAATGGGCAGATTGTAAATTATCGATATAACTCAACGACACAGAAGATAGAATTGCGGTAGTACGTACCAGTTAAACTCTATGATTAAACTAGCATTAACCAGCAAGCACTCTAGGGAAATAAATTGAAAATTTGTAATGTGCATTTAAAGGGATTTAGAAACTTTTCTGATGCGTCAATTAATTTTAATGATAATACATTAGTCATCGGTTCAAATGATGTAGGAAAAAGTAACCTTCTTCATGGCTTACGAATATTGTTAGATAAAAGTTTATCTGAAGCCGATATTGAGCCGAATGAATTAGACTTTCACATTAACCAAGATGGAATTGATGATGAAATTATCATTACTGTTAAATTTTCTGATATCCAAGAAGACGCGGTCATCTCCGTACTTAAAGGTAATGTAAGTGAAGAGAATGAAACTTTTTTGAGATATGTCGCTCAAAAAAGCAGTTTAGATTACCAACTATTTATTGGACCATCGTTAGATGACTTACAGGAAGTTTCTAGTCGTTTTTATCTTAAACATATGCACTTGAAGTATATACAGTCACAACGAGATTTAGATAAATTTATCCGCAAAGAAAAAAGACAGCTACTTAGACTTGCTCAAGAATCACTTTCTAATGATGAGAAAGAGGAAGACGATGAACTATTGATTGAGATAAGTGGGGATCTAGAAGAGCTTAATGAAAAAGTATCTCAGTTAGTTTATGTTGATAAAGCAACTAACGAAGTGAATGACGAACTTAAAAAATTAGCTCACCACTATGCTGACTATGAAGTACAACTGGATACAGGGGCTATTCAAGTCAATGACTTCATTGAAAAGCTACAACTTGGGGCTAATACAAACGGATCTAATGTGATGTTAGGTGGAGATGGGAGAAATAATCAAATATTGCTTGCCCTATGGAAAGCTAAAAGTGCACAAGAGCATGATTTAGAAAACGAAGTAATATTCTATGTTATTGAAGAGCCAGAAGCGCATTTACATCCTCATCAGCAAAGAAAGTTAGCGTCGTATTTAATTGATGAGCTACCGGGTCAAACGATAATATCTTCTCATTCCCCACAAATAACCGTTAATTTTTCACCTGACTCCATCATCAGGTTATTGCCTCAAGGTTCAGCAACAGTTGCTGCATCTGAAGGTTGCTCAGATTGTATTGAGGCAGGCTGGGAAGATATGAGTTATAGAATGAGTATTTTACCAGCAGAAGCATTTTTTTCTGACGGCATATTCTTAGTAGAAGGTCCATCTGAAATGCTCTTTTATCAATCATTGTCTAAAGCATTAGGTATTGATATTGATTATGAAAATCTGTCGATTCTTTCCGTTGATGGTATTTCATTTAAAGCATTCATATCTATATTAGATGCACTTCAGATCCCATGGACTATGAGAACTGATAATGATGTATCAAAAGTACCTAGGAAAGATGAGTGGCAATATGCAGGGATAAACCGTTGTTTCAGTATAGTAGGGGAAGAAAAACTCGATAATAGTGATACGGAGTTCTTTGCACAAGAAACAGTCGCTAATGGTGAGTGGCAAGCTGCTTCTGAATTGCTTAATGATAAAGGAATATTTTTATCCAAAGTGGATCTAGAAACCGATCTTGTTAGTGAATTAGAAGAAGAAATAAAAACAGCACTAGGGAAGTCAACTGCTAAATCGGCAATTGATTATCTCCAAGGAAAGAAAGCTTTAAGAATGAGAGAATTACTTAAATCTGTTGTAGCTGATCTTCCGAAATTGAATCAAGGTGAACTAGCAAAGCCTTTACATACACTATTAGCGTTAAGAAACTCATAACCATGAGTAATTTCAAACCTACATATCAACAACGAGCCGCTATCGATTACGAAAAAAGTATGGTTGTCACAGCTTGCCCTGGTAGCGGAAAAACTACTGTTATGAAGGAAAAAATACGAGGCATTACGCCAGAACTACCTTCACATAAAGGTGTAATTGCGATTACTTTTACTAAAAAAGCGAGTGAAGAGCTAAAGAGGCGTTGTAATGAAAATGCTCACAACACAAAACGTAGCTTTTTTGGCACAATTGATAGTTTTTGCTTGAAAGAATTGATACTGCCTTTCTTAGGAAGAATATGGGGAGGAGACCCTTCAAGTTGTACTATAGTAAAGAAGCTAGATTCACATCAAAAACTTTATTTTTCAAGTGAATACAAATCTCCAACATTAGTAGACCTTAATGCCGATACTGGTTTTAAAACTCTATATGACGCTGACATACTGTGGATGAATAGTTTTTCTGCATTATCATTAGCGATAATCAATAATTCAATTTCGGCACAACGATATATAAAAGCCCGTTATTCTCATGTATTTATCGATGAATATCAGGATTCTTCAATGCCGCAACATGAGCTGTTTATTAAACTTAAAGAGCTTGGACTGATTGCAACAGCAGTTGGAGACGTTGATCAGTCAATATTTCGTTTTAGAGGAAGTCAGCCTGAATTCTTAGTAGCCTTAACCGAGGATAATTTGAATTTTAAGCACTTTGAACTCGACTTTAATCATAGATGCCATCCGTCAATTGTGAATTATGCATGTCGTGTTCTGGACCCTGAATACAAGTTAATAGAGCATAAAGATGATAACCGGGTGTATCGCAGAGTTATTACTGGGAACCTAAAAAATGCCGCAGCACACGTTTCGCCTTGGATAAAAGATTGGCTGAAAGACGGTTCTATTGATAAAGCATCTGATGTAGCTATTTTAGCTAAAAAAGAAATCTCATTAAAAGAATTTACATTAGGACTAGATCATAATTATCGGCTGTATACCGACACACCTTTGAATGACTTAGGCACGGGGTGTGCTGATGTATATTCAGATCTGCTTTCATATAAACATGGATCCATTTCTACAGCCCAAGACATCATAGATAAGTACTTTTTCCAATTTCCATCGACAATTATTGCGAGCTTACGAAAAAAATTAAAAGCTATTAGAACAGAGCAGTCTCTAGAATCTTTCATCGAACGTTGTAGTTATCTAATGGAATTGATTGGATATGTTGAATGCGAAGCAGAAAACGAGGCTGTAAGGCTTATATGGTGCAATGACTCACTGGTAAAGTTGTTTAAATCTGTAGATGAAAATGAAGTCCAGCTAATGACACTCCATAAATCCAAAGGATTAGAATTCAAAATTGTTTTCCATATTGATTTGGAAGAGTGGACTTTCCCATATCAACAGAAAGGTGCTACATGGGACGATATCACTTACCCAAGTTTAGCTGAGGATACTAACCTTCACTATGTTGGAATTACTAGAGCAGAGCAATGTTGTATTTTAATTCAAACGACACTGCGAAGAAATGCAAAAAGCGAGCATAAGAGCTCAAGTCCATCTTACTTTTTAGGCTTGCCTCAGTTAGAAGGTTTGTATCGTTAACCTTGCAACACAGACGAAAATAGAAAAAGGGAATTTATGAAATTTATACATACCTCTGACTGGCATATTGGCCGTCAATTCCACAACGTTTCATTACTTGAAGATCAAAAGCACGTACTTAATCAGTTGATTGAATATATAAAAAGTGAAGATGTTGATGCTTTAGTGATTGCTGGTGATATTTATGACCGATCATTACCTCCAGCTAACGCTGTTGAGTTGCTAGATGATGTTTTGAAGTCAATTTGTATGGATTTAAACATTCCCATTATTTTGATACCGGGTAATCATGATAGCGCAGAGAGGGTTAGGTTCGGCGCTAAACAAATGAAAGAGTCCGGCTTGCATATTATTGGCAATTTGAATGATGTACTGGAGCCTTCTGTTATTGAAGTAAAGGGAGTTGAAGTTGCTTTTTATGGTATCCCCTACTGTGAGCCATTAATGGTTAGAGATACTTTTGACGTTGAAGTTAAAAGCTTTGATGATGCACATTCCTACTTAGTTAATGAAATAAAAAATGTAATGTCTGAGCAGCAGGTTAATGTATTGATTAGCCACTGTTTCATTGATGGTGCGGCTGAATCAGACTCTGAAAGACCTTTACAAATAGGCGGTGCAGATAGGGTTAGTTATCAACCCTGTGTTGAATTTGATTATGTTGCTTTAGGCCATCTTCATAGCCCTCAGTACAAAGGGATGGAGCATATTCGATATTCTGGTTCAATTATGAAGTATAGCTTTTCAGAACAAAACCAGAAAAAAGGCGTCACCCTTGTTGAAGTAGATAAAACTGGGCTTGTTTCGCAAGCCCATTTACCGTTGAAACCTTTAAGAGATATGAGAATCATTGAGGATGAGTTAGATACGGTTATAGAACAAGGAAAAGTAGATCCTAACAGCGATGATTACTTACTGATAAGACTGACTGATAAACATGCCATTTTGGATCCCATGGGTAAATTGAGAGCCGTATACCCCAATGTATTGCATTTAGAAAAACCAGGTATGCTCGAAACTAACTCAAGCGGGTTAAAGCAAGATTCATTGAAGCAAGGGGAGTTAGATATGTTTAAAGATTTCTATTCTCAAATTGCGGGTCAAGAAATGTCTGAGGAACAAAAGCAATTGGTTTCTGAATTAATTGATGGACTAACAAAATAAAGGAATAAAAATGAAACCACTTAAATTAACTGTTCAAGCCTTTGGTCCATTTGCTGGAACTGAGCACATAAAATTTGATGAATTAGGAACGAATCCTTTATTTTTGATTAATGGCCCAACTGGTGCAGGTAAAAGCTCGATCTTAGATGCAATTTGTTTTGCGCTTTATGGGCAAACAACTGGAGCTGAACGTTCAGCTTCACAAATGCGTTGTGATTTTGCTGATATTAAATTATTAACCGAGGTTACATTAGATTTTAGCTTAGCTGATAAAAGCTATCGTATAAAACGCGTTCCAATGCAAGAAAGAGCAAAAAGTGTTGGCGAAGGCACTACATCTCAGAATTCAAAAGCAACATTGTGGGAGCTTGATGGTACAGACAGTAATCGTTTGATGGTGCCTTCTAGTGTTAAGGATGCAGATACTGAAATTAAGGGGCTAATTGGTCTAGATGTTGAGCAGTTCAGGCAAGTTATGGTACTGCCTCAAGGTAAGTTTAGAGAGCTGTTATTAGCTGACTCAAAAGACAGAGAAAAAATATTTAGTCAGCTATTTCAAACCTCTATTTACAAAAAGATTGAAGATGCTTTAAAGCTTCAAGCAGCAGAAATAAGAAAAGCGGTTGAAGAGCACAGAAATAAAATTAAAGGTATTCTCGAAGGTGCAGAAGTAAATACTGAAGAAGAAGTAAGCTCCACTATCGAGTTAATCAAACCCGACTTGGCACTAGCACTTAAAGAAAAAACAACTGCTAACAAAGCCGTTTCCGATTTCGAAAAAGCTGTTGAAGAAGCCAAACAACTACTGAAAAAGTTTGAAGACTTAGATAACAAAAGCAAAGAGTTAGAACAACACAAGCTATCTAGTGAGCAAATCGAAAGTAAAAAGCTACAATTACAACTTGCCTCTAATGCCCAAAAAATAAAGCCAATATTTGATTCTGTTGTCAACTCAAGTAAAGCATTAACTGAAATCAAGGGTAAGTTTGAACAAAGCAATAAGGACCTATTGGAGTTCGGCGCAAAGCTAAAAGCCGCCATACATTCTTTTGAGAAAGCAGAAGAAGCACACAAAGCTGTTGATGCTTTACAGAAAAAACAAACAGATTTTGAGCAATATTTAAAACTTGCGAGCGATTTACAGCAAGCTGTTTCTAAACTTTCATCAGCTAAAGTAACTGCAACTGCAAGTAAGACAGCACTTGAAGCTAAACAAAAAGATATAGAAGTAATAAAAAGTGAGATCTCTGGTAAAGAGCAAAAACTGGAGAAGCTGTCTGTCGAAATTCAACCTTTAGCTAACGAACAAATTCAATTAGATAAATTGAGCCAAGTACTTAGCAAAAGAAATAACTTAGAGATCTTAAGCGAAGAGTTATCCGAGTTTAATCGATTAACCACAGAAGAAAAAATAGTTTTAGATAAGTCAGAATTAGAGTTAGACGCTAAAACTAAAGCGGCTAAAAAAACTGAATTTTCGTGGCATGCTAACCAAGCGGCCATTCTGGCAAGCGAATTATCTGATGGAGAACCTTGCCCCGTATGTGGTAGTGAGGAACACCCTAAATTAGCAAGTACGGATGATATGAGTTCTATTGTTACAAAAGAGGATGTCGATAAAGCTAGAGAACTTGTAACTAAATCAAATAAAGCTAGAGAAGCGGCAAAATCAGCATATGACGAAGCGCTTGCTAATGAAAAAGTAAAACAAGGATTAATTACTACGTTAAAAGATGAACTCGGCGAGTCTGCGAACAAATCACTAGTAGAAGTGAAGTCAGCGCATGAAGTGCAAGAAGCTAAGGTTAAAAGCTTACTTTCTATCAAAGATAATATAAAAGAGATCAGCGATAGCATCATTTCAGATAAAGATAAATTATCGGAAATAGAACAGACAATTAAAGTGCTAGAAGCAAAAGCTTCTTCAGACGATAAACTGCTCATTATTGCAAACTCTAATGTTGCTCAGCTAGAGAGCCAAACACCTGAAGCTTACCGAGATATTGAAAAACTCAATACTGAAATTAAATTATTAATTCAGCAAATAATATCTTTAAATGATGAGCTTACCTCAGCTAGGAAGAATAAAGAAGAACAACAGTCTGCATTTGATAAAGCAGAAGCCACCGATAAATCTATAGCTAGCCAATTAGTTGATATTGAAAAACAGGAAGGTGCTGCTCAACTAGCCTGGCAAAAAGCATTAAGCGAAAGTGTTTTTGAAGACCTGAATCACTTTGAAAACTCTTTACTTACCGATGAAAGTCAAGCTGAACTAAATGATGATGTTGACCAGTATAAAACCAAGTTTGATACCTTAACGGGAGCTAAGTCGTTACTTCTTAAGGAATTGAAAGACAAAAACAAACCTAATCTAGACAATAATGAAGATGAGTTATCGAAAGCTAAAATCGATTTCAAAGCTAAAGATGAAAAATGGCGTCAATTAGAAGAACGTAATAATCAGCTTATATCTGTTCAGAAAAAGCTCATTGCAGCACATAAGAAAAATGAAGAATTAGAAAAACAGTATAAAACTGTAGGTACTTTATATGAGGTATCAAATGGTTTAACTGGAGATAAAGTGAGTCTACAACGATTTGTACTCAGTGTTCTTCTCGATGACGTTTTAATACAAGCTTCACAGCGCCTCTCGCTCATGAGCAAAGGTCGATATCAATTAATTAGGAAAGAAGAGCGTGCTAAAGGAAATAAGGCATCAGGCTTAGAAATGGAGGTTGATGATGAATACACTGGAAAATCTCGCCCAGTAGCGACTCTTTCTGGTGGTGAATCATTTATGGCGGCTTTATCATTAGCCCTAGGTTTATCTGATGTCGTTCAGTCATACTCTGGCGGAATAAAGCTCGATACGTTATTCATAGATGAAGGTTTCGGTAGTTTAGACCCTGAATCACTCGACTTGGCCATTCGTACTCTAATTGACCTTCAGTCAACAGGTCGCATGATTGGTATTATCTCTCATGTTACAGAGTTAAAAAGCCAAATGGGACATAGAGTTGATGTCACATCAGGAAGGTCTGGCAGTAAAATTTCTGTTATTGCAGCTTAATAAATTAGAGAGGAAAAAGTATGGAATATATCCACTATAAAAAAATAAAACGAAGCCTAGTAAAACATGACCTACAAAACAATATGTTTGAAATACACAAGGAAGGAAAAGAGGGTGAAAGTCTGGAAGCATCCATACAGGTTGCACCCGGTGTAAAACAGGAAGGGCATATCTGGTTTTCGTGCTTACTTGATCAAGATATCATTCAGCTTTTGAGTGAGGCTAAAATCTCAGTACCAAAGGAATTTACCTTAGGGGTGTGTGAAAGAGGTAAGTATTTTACCTTTGACCTGAGTTTTGCAATTGAAGATATCGAAGAGATAATTGCACTATTTCTGAGTCAGCTATTAGATGTGTTTTACGGTAAACCCAATCAAACCATTCAGATTGATGTAGAAGACTTAGGCAGTGATAATGACCATTTTGACCATACGCTAGCTAGCTTATACCGTGACGCAGGTATAAGCGGCTTTGATTTTGATGTTTTCTCTGAGCCAGAAAAAATAAACAGCCTGAAAATCGCTGCTGATACTGAGCTTTTTAAAAGTATAAAGTTACTAAAAGAAAAAATATACGTTATAAACAATGACGATAAGTATAATGAATGGGATGATTATTTATTAGCTAACCGTGAAAGAGATAAAGAAAGGCTCCCATTATACAAAAAGCGTTTCTATATGCTTTGTGAATTTTATGCTGAGCATCTTTTTGATTACTTACTTCCTTACAATGGGGAGCTAACGTGGGAATATTATGCAATAAAGCATCACTTTGACAATTGGTTAATACCTGAATACCTAGAAATGGTTAATCATTACCGTTCGACGATGAAAAGACCTGAAGCATATGAATATTTAGATAAACGTCTAGATGATTTAAAGCAGGTTATTCAAAAAGTTCACGAAGTACCTGGTATTGAAAGAGCTAAATTATACAGCTTGCTCAAACTAAATGGGCGTTCATACGGTTCAATTATTACCAGCGTTTTAGTTGCTAATAACGTTATCAGAGAAGAAAAGGTTAGAAGCAAAAGAATATTATATCCAGTAAACAAATAACTTGAGCTGAGTGAAAAATTAGCTGGCCATAACAGCTAGAACCATTTATCAATATTATTTATAGAAACTGGTTAGGTAAAGATTATCATTGGCTAGGCTTAAATGCAGGCTTATTACTAAATGAAGTTGCAGTGACTGGCTGGTTGAACTCGAATTATGTACGGGTTGTTGCATTTTGAGATGATGAATCAAGAATGCGTAAAAAACAGGAATTATTTTGTGTTTAATGTGGTGCAAAAATGGCAGTTCTAGATGATGATTACCGTTTGATCCTGCTAGTGCCTAAAATTAATATACGCTAGCCTTGTAACAACGTACTTTAAACTTAATTTAATTATACAGAGTGAACGATGAATAAAATAAATGTAGCTTTCATAGGTCTTGGCGTTATGGGTTATCCAATGGCAGGTCACCTTTCAAAAAATGAAAATCTAAATGTTACTGTTTATAATAGAACTTCTTCGAAAGCAGAAAAATGGGTAGAGGAGTATCAAGGACAAGTCGCTTCGACTCCAAAAGAGGCTGCAAAAGATGTTGAGATAGTTTTTGTTTGTGTTGGTAATGATAATAATCTTCGCGAAGTAACTCTATTAGATAATGGTGTATTGAATTCCATGAAGCAAGGCACTCTTCTAGTCGATCACACAACGGCTTCAGCGGATATTGCTAGAGAGTTAAATTTAAAGTGTGGTGAAAATAAAATCGGGTTTATTGATGCCCCAGTGTCTGGTGGTGAAGCTGGAGCGATCAATGGCGCTTTAACCATAATGTGTGGTGGTAAGAAAGCTGACTTCGAAAAAGCTAAAGATGTTATGCAAGCATATAGCAGGTATTCAAAACTGTTAGGTGAAGCTGGGTCGGGCCAGTTAGCGAAAATGATGAACCAAATATGTATAGCTGGCGTAGTCCAAGGACTTTCAGAAGCATTGCAATTTGGATTGAATGCTGGAATGGATTGTGAGGCTGTGGTTGAAGTTATATCTAAAGGTGCGGCTGGCTCGTGGCAAATGGAAAATAGGCATAAAACGATGCTCAATGATCAATATGAACATGGCTTTGCAGTTGATTGGATGCGTAAAGATCTGGATATAGCTCTAAATGAGGCAAAGAAAAACGGTTCTACTTTACCTTTAACATCTCTAGTCGATCAATTTTATGCTGATATACAAAAGTTGGGTGGAAATCGTTGGGATACTTCAAGTTTATTGAAAAGGTTAGTTTAATCCTTGTAAGGACTTAAGGTCTTTTATTATTTACGAGCACTATTGCTTCTACATTAGTGTGATCGGGTATATTTATAGCAATAACTTATTTGATGCTTTTAATAATTCTTAGCTCAAAAGTTATGCAAATTATATCAGTGTTATAGTGTCAAAACATATTGACAACTTTTGGCACCGAATGTTGCATTCAACAAAAGGTGCTGAAAACGGCGTGCTTACAGTCATGGCCGGTGGCAACGAAGCGGTATTTGCTAAAGCACAACCTATCATGGCGGCATTTAGCCGTTTTAGTCAGCTTTTAGGCGAAGTGGGCTCAGGGCAATTATGTAAAATGGTTAATCAAATTTGTATTGCTGGTGTGGTACAAGGCTTAGCTGAGGGCTTACATTTTGCTAAACAAGCAGGGCTTGATGGCGAAAAAGTAATAGAAACCATTTCTAAAGGCGCAGCTGGTTCGTGGCAAATGGAAAACCGCTACAAAACAATGTGGGCAGGCGAGTACGAGTTTGGTTTTGCTGTAGATTGGATGCGTAAAGATTTAGGCATTGCCCTTGATGAAGCTAAAAATAATGGTGCAACGCTGCCAATGACTGCAACGGTCGATCAATACTACGCCGATGTACAGGCTCTTGGCGGCGGCAGATACGATACCTCAAGTTTACTAGCGCGTATTGAAGCACTCCATAAAAAGTAATGTAATTGGTAAAAGTAAACTGTTCACAAAGAGGCTAAGAGGCGCTGCGCTTTTAGAGAAAGTGATACACATAAAAATAACTATAGGTTTTATGTGTTTCTCATTTATGCCTCATTCACTTCTCTTTGTGGGATTAACTTTCGCTTACCTAACTATATACAAAAAACGCGACACTTTTTTGCTAAAGGGTCGCGTTTTTATGAATTATATAAACTACAGTAAATTACATGCTTTGCGCGTAGTTATACAGCGCTTTTAAAATTGTAAGATTTTTTTCACTGTCATCATGTTCATGCGCTAAGTTTTCAAGGGTGATCATAAAATCTTGTGCGCTGATTGATGGCTGATCTTCGCCATGCATTAACTTGCTTTGGCAATATTGACGCCATTGATCAAGCTCTTGTTGGCTTAGCGTTTGTGGCCAGTTACGGGCTCGGTATCTAAACAACAAAGTATTAAATTTAGGATCTTCAAATTCAAGCTTTAAACTTGCCAAGTCTTCAGGTTTTACATCACGAATAATCGCAAATTTGGCTTTATCAGCGTGGCTAGTAAACCCATCATATAATAAGTAATCCACGTTCGTGGTGGCGCTGTAATCGCCTTGCTCATTAAATACCTCAGTGACTTTATCGCGAAGCTCGGTATTGGCTTTTAAAATGGCTAAATTAGTCAAGCATTGCTCTCGGTCAATACCCAAGCGAGCAGCGTTTTCAGGCAGTAGTGTTTTAGCTGGTGCTAAAATAGGGCACTTGTTTAAATGCACCAGTTTTAAACCTACCGGTAAATCACCCTCCGCTAAATCTATACGTTTGGTGTATAAACGCTTGCGTAGCTCTTCTACATTTAAATCAAGTAATACCTGCGGGTTTTGGGTTAAATCAAAACAAATAACCGCGTTTTTATTCACTGGATGAAAGCTCATAGGTGCCACCCACGTGGTACAACCCTGGGTTGCTGGAATACGCGATGAGGTATGCACTAATGGGGTCATGTTAAACACGTCCACCAATTCAGCGAGTGCTTTTTTACCACGCAAACTAAAAAAGAAGTGATACAGCTTAGGCTGCTTTTCTTTTATTAATTTAGCCAGTGCAATGGTAGCCGTTACATCACTTAATGCATCGTGCGCAGCGGCATGTTCAATACCATTAGCGACAGTTAAATGCTCAAGTTTAAAACTTGGGCTGCCATCTTCTTTTAACGGCCATTCAATACCCTCAGGGCGAAGTGCATAGCAGGCGCGCACTAAATCTATAATATCCCAACGGCTGTTATTGTTTTTATATTCACGCTCATATGGATCGTAAAAGTTACGATAAAAGCTATATCGGCTTACTTCATCATCAAAGCGAATACTGTTATAACCAGCCACACAGGTATTGGGTACGCTAAATTCTGCATGAATTTTAGCAATAAATTCAGCCTCAACTAAGCCTTTTTGCATCGCCACTTGTGGGGTAATACCGGTAATTAAACACGCCTCAGGATGCGGTAAATAATCCGCTTGCGGCTTACAGTACTCAATAAGCGGCTCGCCAATAATATTTAAATCAAGATCGGTGCGTACACCGGCAAACTGACTCGGCTTATCTTTTTGTGGGCTTGCCCCCCAAGTTTCGTAGTCGTGCCAGTAGATTGTTGCTTGGTTTTCGTAGTATGTTGGTTCGCTCATTCTTTCTTTAAGCCCTATATATTCGTGGGTTTTATTTGCTTTTGTTATTTATTGTCTATTTTAGAAAGCACTTTAATATTTGCATGGTGTGTATAAATTCGCGTATAAATTTTTTGCTAACTGTGTATAAAAAATTAAATGGCAATTAGTTAAACGAAAATAAGAAAGCTGCTAGGCAAAAATCAAACACCGTGTGTATTATCGCATAGAGATAGTTTAAGTGTAAGTGTATCTACCAAGGGGACTATCACTTAGCAATACGGTTGTCGTGTAGATGCCAATCAGTATTTATTATACAAAGGCCGCTCCCTTTGTAATTGGTAAAAGTACTAGTGAGAAATAAAAGCGGCACTCAGTGATTACTTAGTTCGTGGCATTAGCAAAACCAATGCAGCAACACTTAACTTTGTACCAGCACCAAATTTAACAAGGGCACTTAAGCGACTCGAAGTTGTGGCTGTAAAAGTTGAGAAACTTAAAGAAATAGATTGGTCTAGTAAATTTGATTAAGTAAATGGTTGAATTATTTTATACCTAGATATTCCTATCTATTTGTTGTATTTTTATTGGGGACTATTAAAAACACAATCATAAGGAATTTGATTATGCATACACCAATCCAATTTTATGTCACCTTGCCATTTGACCTTTTTCGACTTGGTCGTAAAACAAAAGCTAAGTTTGATTATATCCGAACTACACCACCAAGAGAGGAAGAACAAACTTGGGATGTAAGAGTTTACAAAAAGAATGATATTGACTTTGTTGACAGTAAATCGGGTGGCTTATCGCTATTTAATTACAGAAACCCTAAATTTGGTACGCTGTGGTGGAAGTTACCAGCCAAGTCTAAAATGCCGCAAGGTCTGCATGTTTCACTTGATGATGTGGGTTCTCTAGGTAAAAACCATTTTACTATTCGCCCTCTATACGATATGCCAGTGACTCTGTACTTAGATAAATTAAATCAGTTAGACTCAATGGCTATCCCTTGTTTTATCGGTATACCAAATAAAGATGTAGGATAATTATGTTTTCACAATTAGAGCTTAGATTAATTAAAAGTACTCTTAAAAGCAGGGTTGAAAAAGAAACAGTAGAGCTTAAACAGCTTGATGAAGATAGCGATGAATATATGGAAAAGGCTAATGATTTAATGGTGCTTGATACATTAATTTCTAAAATTGATAAATCGCAAAATTAAAGCTTGAGGGCGCTAGCTCCTAACTAGCGCTTTTCTTTTTATCCCGACCACCCCAAAACGCCCTAAACAATCGCATTAGCCCAAGCGTTGAAACAGCAATACCCACTATTACAAATTCAAAGTACCAGGGTGCACCATCATAACCCATAGCCTGCCAACCTTTTTGCATATACGGTTGCATGGCCGGTATACAATGGAACACAAACAAACCCAAAAAGAATAGAATAAACAATTCATCCATTAAGGTTTTGTCGCTCTATTTATAATGTTATAAACTTAAGCTAACTACTAATTAGCTTTAACAACATGAAACTAATAATAAAAACGATTCTATTTTGGGTATTAATCACCTCTACCGCTGTTTTTGCGGAGCTTGCAAAAGTTAAAGTAAATGGCTTTGATATTGAATATGAAATGGCGGGTAGTGGTAAACACACTGTTTTACTTGAGGCAGGTGGTTCTGCAGGGCTTAGTGATTGGGATCCCATTTATAAAGCGCTTATCAAGCATGCAAAAGTAATTCGCTATTCTCGAATTGGCAATGGCGGCTCAGCGCAAATAAAGAAAAACTATAGCTCTGAGGAGTATGCTGCTGAAGCTTTTCTATTACTTAAAGCGTTAAAAATTGAAGAACCGGTGATTTATGTGGCGCATTCTTATGCTGCTTATATCGCAAGGGTATTTGCAGCAAGCTACCCTGATAACATTAAAGCGTTAATGTTAATTGAACCCGCCTCAGAGCATGATGTTGATATTATGCGTAAGATTGATTTACCGCGCGCTGAAAAAGAAATTGCTGCTATAAAACGTGATGATATGAAAAATGGCATGTCGAATCAGTATTTAGACTTTTGGTCGAAGCGGCCTTTGCCCGATTACCCACAAATAGCAGATATTCCCGTGACGGTTATTGCCTCAGTTAAAAAATATGAAAATCCATCGGTGTTATTTTTTACCGATAAAGGGCGTGAAATGTGGGGAGAACTGCATTTAAACTGGGCTAATGCTTTTCCTCAAGGTGAGATAGTGCTAACCAGTAAAAGTTACCACTATCCACAAAATGATGAGCCAGAAATGGTGATCACCCAGCTAGTCAGGTTACTTAATCGCACTGATTAATTTTTAGTTTACAAAAATATACACAAGCAAAGTTTTAATTCTGTTATTTGGGTCGTTATTCTGTAAAATTATCGGCTTAACATTTGTGACCTAGTCGTTACATTTGTTGTTGGGGTTAATTATTCAATTAATATAAGCAGACGTTATGATTTTTTATATTTTTGGGTTAAGTACGCTTGTTATTATTTTGTGTGTGGCGCTTTATGTGATTTACAGCAATATACGTAAGAGCCGAGTAAGAAAGTCAAAAGAATATAATGTGTTATTTGATAAAGACACCATTATTGATGAACTCATTGCTCAACTTAGCGAGAAAAACCAAACCCAAGAAAACCAGGAAAAAACAATTAAAGGCAAACAAGAGATCCTTGCAACTTTTATAGATTTGCATCGATCGGGTAGTTTTTGTGCACATTTAAGCGAACAAGAAATTACGTATTTTGTTAAAAAGAAACTAAACATGGAGAGTACTAAAAATGGATAGCGAGCAACAAGCAGTCGCTGAGGCAAAAAACACCTCATTTATGGCACGTTTTGGTCGTCGTAATGTGATTTTACTAACATCCGTTGTCGTGGTGTTAGCAGTGATTGCAACATTAACGTCGCAGGTTATTTCATGGAATGAAGCCGATGAACGGCTAGTTCATCAGTCAGCTTTTACCGGTAATTTAACGGTAATAAATCAAGCGGGCCCTTACTTAAAAGCATTTGGTACGACATCAGCCTATAAAAAAGTTATTTCAATTAACTTTACTGGCGATAGCAGCGCAACAGCCAGTGCCATTGTACCACTCATTCCTATTCGATTCTTAGATACCACGACCGGTGGGGCACGCGGTGTTTCCCGCTTTAGATTACCTGGCAACGTACCCGCTAGTGAATCGGGTGCTTTGCGTGGTTTATTAAAAATTCATGAAGAATTTGGTTCCCAAGAAACCCTAATTTCTAACCTTTTAATGCGTGCAACAACAGAAAATGTAAAAGCGTCGGCACGTATGATGTCGGTTGAACAACATTATTCAGGTGGTAATGGTCAATTAAGCCAAGATTTTTCTGATCAACTGACTAATGGTATTTTTGTTACTGAGCAAATTATTAGTACCGGTGAGCGTGATAAAACAGATGATTTAAGTAACTTGAGTAAGCAACAGCGCGTTACTATTAATATTAAAATGGATGATGAAGGTAATCCGCTACGTAATGCGCCTATTTTAGGCTCTTACGGGATCACAGTCGTTGATGCGAGTATTATTGATATTGATTACGAAAATAAAGTAAATGCGCGTTTAGAGGCGCAAAAGCAAGCGGCTGCTGATGAAGCACTGGCAAGACAAAACCTTAAAAAAGCAGAGCAACAAGCACGTACTGAAGTGGCATTAGGCGAACAAGCGATTGCAAAGCAAAGAGCTGAGTCTGAAAAGCTAAAAATTAAAGAGCAAATTGATGCGGAACGAATAAAAGCGAATGCGATTATTTCTGCCCAGCAACGTGTAGCTGTTAAAGCGGAGCTTGCAAAAGAGCAAGAAGAAATTTTAAAACAGCAACGCTTAGAAGCATTAGGTATGGACGTTCTAGCCGAGGCGCGTTTACGCGCAAAATCAGCAGCGCTTGATCCTAAGTATGTATTTGATGAAACACTAAAAGCAGAAGTTAAAATTCAAACGGCTTTATTTACTAGTTTAGGTAACAGCCGATTAGTGCCTGAAATTGTTATAGGTGCAGGGCAGGGTGAGCAAAATAATGGTTCTGAATTTATGCGCTTACTGGCGGCCGACGCGGCATTGAGCCTTAAAAAGCGTTTAGAAAAAGAGAAAAAATAAACGTTAAAAATCACTATAAAGCCCTAGCTTTAATTGCTAGGGCTTTTTTTGTGGTATCACTTTTTAAGCGGTGAGTTTAAAACTTAGGACACAAAGCGTGGCTAAAGCCTTTTTCGGTTAGCAAAAAAGTGGCGCTGGGCGTCGAAAATATATATTCCTCATGAAGAAGAAACGCAATTGTTCCTTTTATTTGCTCACCTTGATGATCTGAGGCATCGCTAATTAATTGTTCAGGATCTAACTGGCTTGGGCTTGGAAAGTTATTATAAAGATGCTTAAAAATTAACGTAGCAATTGTGTTAAAGGTATCGTTATTTTTCATTTTTGGAGAGTCTTTAATTTATATATGTAGCAACAAACTGGCTGTTTTAAATATGATTTTTAAATAATAACACATTAAAAATAGGTACATGATCATCCTACTATTTTTTTAAGCTTTAATTTTGCAAGCTGCTGCTTTCATTTATTAAAATGATGATTAATTGTCATGCTTACCTTGCTAAAAAGTAGTGTGTGTTGCTGGTGTGTTGCGCAAAATCATAAAGTGTAATTGAAGAGTTGTAAAAATACGTTATCATTGTAAAACAATATGTAAAATCAAGCAGGTACTTAGCTCACGCTGACCAAGTTCGAGTTAATAACATCAGCAAGGCAAGCAAGGACAAATTATGACACCTATGAAACCTTTAGCACTGGCAGTGGCTATGGTTGTTTTTTCACATCCGGCACATGCAGATACAGATCTTGATAAAGTAAAGCAGCAATTAAGCAGCTTACAAAAACAAGTGGAAATGTTGCAAAAGCAACTTGCAAAAGCAGAGCAAAAAAGTGAAAAGACAATCGAGCGCACCATTGAACAGAAAGAAGATATAGCTGAAGTTAAAGTAGCTAAACATGAACACAAGCCTCAGGGAATTAAAATTGGCGGTGCTGTTCGAACCAACTATAGCCACACCTCGTATGATGACGACAATAAAAATCGCGGCGGCGATTTTGACTTTGATATTTTTCGCTTAAATTTCTCAGGCGATGTGGGTGATGTAAAACTAAACGCTGAAATTCGTTTTTTTGATTACATGACAGCTGTTAAATACGCCTATGCTGCTTACGGTTTTGCTGATGATTGGCAAGTTCAAGCAGGTATTACTCAGGTTCCTTTTGGTAACTGGCCTTACAATTCACATAACTACTTTTTCAGCACTAACTATTACGTAGGCCTTGAAGACGACCACGATTTAGGGGTGTTATTTAAGCGTAAAATTGCCGATAACTGGCAGCTTGATTTAGGCTTTTTCAAAAATGATGAATTAGGTGGTGTTGATGGTTATGTAGATAACCGCAGCGATCGCTACTCATACGATATTGTTGGTTTTAGAGAAGCTGGTGATGGTGTTTACGCTGAGCCGACCAATCCAATTGGCGAATATAATACGTTCTCAGGTCGTTACGGCTACCACATAGAGCATGAGGGTGGTAAAACTGAAATTGGTGTGTCAGCGCTTGCTGGTGGCTTGCATGATGGTGTTGACCGCGCAGGTGACTATAACGCATGGGCGCTTCACTTAAACAGTAATATGGGCCCTTGGAACTTGCAATTACAACATGGCGAATACAACTACGATATTGATAACGTAAACCGTATTGCTGTAGGCGCTTACTCGTTTTACGACAGCATGGCTGCTGAGGCAACAATGTCGAGTGCAAACGTAGCATACAGCGTGCCGGTGCAATGGGGCGCAGTGACAAACTTACAGTTTTATAATGACTACAGCGCTATTTACGACAAATCAGACAACAGCAAAGATACGTGGATGAACGTAACTGGTTTCTCGGTCGCTGCAGGTGGTTTATTTACTTACTTTGATTTAGTTCATGGTAAAAACATGCCGTTTGTTGGTGGTTCATTAGCGGGCGATAGCAGCGAAACTGAGCGTCGCTTCAACATTAATATTGGCTATTACTTCTAAGCTAATATTCAAAGCACACGTCTATATACCGGGCGTGTGCTGCTGTCGTTTTAAAAATTATTTTTACCCTACTAATTTCAGTACCTACAAATTGATAAATCTCTAATCAACTTCTAGTATAAAAGTTCAAATGGAATTAAATAAATAATCCATATAGCTTAGCTGGAGGCTAGACATCGATGTTTGTCGTTAATGAGCAGGTATTATCTGATGTAAACAAAAACTTTATTATTCCCCCAAAACCGCAAATTTTAGATGATCTTGATAGATTAGCACATCAAAATGAGCCGTCTTTAATGGCTGCTGCAGATATCGTTGCTAAAGATGTGGCTATAGCGTCTGCTATTTTGAAAATTGTTAATTCACCCGCTTATGGCTTAGTTCGTAGTGTGTCTGATATTAAACAAGCCATCATGTTTTTAGGTTGGAATGGCATAGAAGCACTTATTCCTGCGCTTAAATTAAAGCAAATGTTTTTACAAAAAACATGTTGTATTAGTTTAGAGCGTTTTTGGGATAACGCATCTGAAATTGCTAATGTAAACATGATTGTTGGACAGCGAGTAAAAAATAAAATTCCAGTTGAATATTTATACACACTCGGTTTATTTCATGATTGCGGCATAGTCCCCATGGCGATTAAATATGACGACTACGTCAATGTGCTGCATGGTTCAAATAGAAGCAGTAAAGAAAGTTTAGTTGATATTGAAGATCGTGTTTATGGCGCTAATCATGCCATTATCGGCTATTACTTAGCATCGAGTTGGCATTTACCAAGAGATATTTGCCAGCTTATCCTACGCCATCATGATTTAAGTTTACTTGAGGACACATCCGATCCTAATCAACAGCTCTGTTTTTGTGTGTTAAAGCTCTCTGAAAGTATAGTAAATAGTATTTTACGTGATGAAAAAATTAAAGATTGGGAGCGCCTTGAACCGTTTATACTTAAAAAGTTAAATATGTCTGAAGATGAATATATTGATTTACAAGAAGAAGTTATTGATTACTTAAATCAGTAAATAATCATGCCGGGTTTGCAGCCTAGTTAAACGAGCGGTTATTTGTCGCTTTTATTAAAACGAATATGCTCAGTTTAATTAGACTAAAGTCTATAGGTTAGTTTTTTTCACTTATTGGTTTGTTTTTAATCGTTTGTCGAGATTAAGTAAACACTCTAAAGTTTAGTTGTCGGCAACAAGCACGACTAACCAAATAGGAAACTAATCATGAAACGCTCACTTATCAAAACCATCGCTCTTGGCTCTTTATTAACTTGCTCAGCTGCTGTAATGGCTGATCAAAGTGACTACAAGTTAATGGTTATTGAAGAGGCTGCAACAGCCCCACAAGAATTCGAAGTTGCATTTAACAGTTGCGCATTAAATGTAAAATCAAAAAACTACAGCCAAGCTGAAGAAATTTGTTCAAAAGCAATTACATTATTACAGCAAAGTACAGGCCCACGTTTTAAAGTACGTGAGCTGACTTCATTTGCTTTAAGTAACCGCGGTGTTGGCCGTTTAATGGCTAAAAACGAAACCGCAGCGTTATCTGACTTTTACGAAGCACAGCAAATATCAGGTAACGAGTTAGTGTCGCACAACTTAACACGTGCTAAGCAAGATCTTGCTCTATAACATCTATTAGTGATTAAAAAAGCCCATGCTAATTTAGTTAGCATGGGCTTTTGCATTTATGTAGTTGGCTTATTTCATGTCTGTAAATTATTGTCGATTAAAAGTTGAGTCAATTTTTTTAATCCTTTACCTTTGTTGGTTATTTTCCATGCAAGGTATAAGTCTTGAATAGGACGTGGTTCAATGAGCTCCACGACATGAAGTTTTTTAGCTTTAATATGTTCAGCAATAAGGTTTACTGGTAAATAACCAATCCCGATTCCCGATAAAATAGCGGTAATTTTTTGTTTTACGGAGCTTACATAAAAACGTTGACTACCTTCGATTAAATTAGCTGACCACGGAATACTTTGTTTTGCAGAGTCATGAACTATCACTGTGGTGTATTGACCAAGATCACTAGGCTTGATGGGTTTTCGCTCTTTTGCTAAAGGGTGGGTTGGGTGAACCACAAGTACATTTTGAATATCCGTTATTTTCACTGCCCTGATCCCTTTTTGAGTAGGCACGGGGGCGGGTGCACCAATCACTAAGTCAACATTGTCTTCTATTAACGCCTCCCATGTACCGCTCATGACCTCTTCTTTTACATCAATTTCAATGCTTTTATGTTCAATTAAAAATTGTTGCAAAGCAGCAAAAACATTAGTTACGTCAATAATTGAGTCACAAGCAATCCGTATTCTAGGCTCCCAGCCATTAGCTATGGTTTGTGTTTGCTCCGATAAATTATTTATAGCATTGAGCACTTTACGCCCCTCGCTCAGTAAATGTTTACCTGCGGGGGTTAAAACTGCTCGCCGACCTTGGCGCTGAAATAAAGTTACATTTAATTGCTCTTCAAGTTTATTAACAATATACGACAGGGCTGATGGCACTTTATTAAGTTGTTCTGCAGCGGCTGCATAACTGCCACGATGCTCAATGGCGTCTAATACCAGTAAAGCTTCTATGCTAATAGGGGGTGTATTCATCATCATACCAAATATTAACTGTTCAAAATATTTGAACATATAAAGCAAATAATAGGAGTTATTTAATTTTAATTCAACTTATACAATAGCTGCATAATCAACAGAAACAATACAGGTAAACATTATGACGATTAAAAATATCACAGCTGCCATCACAAAAACTGAACAGTCTTTTGCAACACTACCATTAAGGCTTATTGCAGGATTAGTGTTTAGTGCTCATGGGGCACAAAAACTGTTTGCGTGGTTTGGTGGCTATGGCTTGGAAGGCACAGGGCAGTGGATGGAGTCGATTGGCTTAGCACCGGGCTATTTAATGGCATTAATGGCGGGTGGCGCTGAATTTTTTGGTGGATTACTACTCATCGCTGGTTTGCTGGTGCGTCCTGCGAGTTTTGTACTGGCTATCACTATGGTGGTTGCTATTTTTACCGTACATATAGATAACGGCTTATTTATGAGCAACAACGGTTACGAGTTTGGTTTATCCTTGTTGGCAATTACCTTGGCCTTATTTATTCAAGGAGCTGGAAAGCTATCCCTTGATGGAAAAATTCATAACAAATTAAACCAATAAGCTGATCATATAACTGATTGAACTTTAAGCTGCCAATCTGCGTAAGGTTGGCACATTCTACATACTTAGGAGACGGACATGGGATTACTTGTTAACGGTGAATGGGTCGATAAATGGTACGACACCGAAAAAAGCGACGGTAAATTTGTACGCCAAGACAGCCGTTTTAGGGATACTATTTCATCAGCGCCACAAAGCAAATTTACCCCTGAGGCGGGGCGTTATCATTTATATGTATCGCTAGCGTGCCCTTGGGCGCACAGAACGATTATTTTTCGTAAATTAAAGCAGCTCGAAGACATTATTTCTATGAGTATTGTTGAAGCTCCCATGATGGAAAACGGCTGGGAATTTGGCGAGCAGGGCGATCCACTTTATAACTTAGATTACGCCTATCAATTGTATTTAAAAGCCGATCCTAGTTATGAAGGGCGGGTTACTGTGCCGATTTTATGGGATAAAAAAACGCAAACTATTGTAAATAATGAATCAATAGAGATTATTCGTATGCTTAATAGTGCGTTTAATGAGCTCACTGGCAATACTGATGATTATTATCCAGAGCCACTTCGTGAAGAAATCGAAGCCGTGAATAACCGTGTCTATAACACCATCAATAACGGCGTATATAAAGCCGGTTTTGCTACTACACAAGAAGCTTACAACGAGGCTTACACCGCACTATTTGATAGTTTAGACTGGCTAGAAGCGCGTTTAGCTAAGCAGCGCTATCTCGTTGGTGATGTTATTACAGAAGCTGATTGGCGTTTATTTACAACCCTCATTCGCTTTGATGCGGTGTATCACGGGCATTTTAAGTGTAACCGTCAAAAATTAAGCGAGTTTCACCATATTAGCAATTACGTTAACGAGCTGTACCAAGTACCGGGTGTTAAAGAAACCGTCGATTTAGAGTACACAAAGGTGCATTACTATGTAAGCCACTTAACGATTAATCCAACACAAATAGTACCGCTGGGTGCAAAGCATCATTTTGATGCTCCACACGACCGTGAACGTCCATATTAATTAATGTTTACTCTTTTTGAGGAAAGACCATGATCAATCATTATCCAAAGAATAGTTTAGGCAGTGCCGATCACGGTTGGCTTAAATCTAAACATCATTTTAGTTTTGCACATTACTATAATCCGGCACGTATGGGCTTTGGTACATTACGCGTTGTTAATGATGATTGGGTTGCACCTGAAATGGGATTTGGAGCGCATCCACACAAAAATATGGAAATTATTAGTTTCATACGCAGTGGTGCCATTACTCATCAAGATAGTATGGGTAATAAAGGCATAACCGAGCAAGGTGAAGTGCAGGTAATGAGTGCAGGCACAGGCATTGTGCATTCTGAGTATAATCGTACCAATGAGCCACTTACTTTTTATCAAATTTGGATTCAAAGTAATAAACAAGATGTGCCGCCGCGTTGGGAAAGTAAAAAATTTCCGACCGACTTAGCTAACGAGCTTACGCTTTTAGTGTCGGGTTATGCAGAAGATGCGGGTAACACCTTATTTATCAATCAACAAGCACGCATTTATGGTGGAAAGATTGCAAAAGGTACCACCATCACTCAGCGTATTGATCATCAAGCTTATGTACTTGCATCTGATGGTGTATTTACTGTAGATGACAAAAGCAGTGTAATTACCATGAACAAAGGGGATGGTGCTGAGGTCACTCATGCTGATATTATCACGCTAACTGCAACAACAGAGTGTGAAATAATTATTATTGATACACTAGCCTAGGCTATTCGGTTTAGTTGGGTTTATCTTAATGGCGCAGTAAACACTGCGCCATTGTTTTACAAACATACAGCACTATACCTTAAAGCTATCTACTTGCGATTTCATTTGCTTGTAAAGCGCTGATACATTTTTTGACTGCAATGTTGTTTGCTCAGAGATTTGTTTCATTTGTGCTGACTGTTCTTTTAACGATACCAAATTTCTATTAATCTCGTTTGCTACATGAGATTGTTCTTGTGTTGCTTGTGCGGTTTCGGCCGACATTTGCTGCACTTTTTCAAAGGCGTGAGTTAGGTTGCTAAAAATACTAATAACGGCATCAAAATTACTGAGTGTGGCATTAGCATTTGTTTGACTGTTTTTAATAGAATCTGATGACGCTTTTACATTGTTATTTAAGCGTTGGATCATTGTATCTATTTCATCGGTGCTTTGTTGTGTGCGAGTAGCCAACGTTCGAACCTCATCAGCGACAACGGCAAACCCACGGCCTTGCTCGCCAGCTCTGGCGGCCTCAATCGCGGCATTTAACGCTAATAAGTTAGTTTGTTCGGCAATATTTCTAATGACCTCAAGTACAGACGTAATATCGGTTGAGCTGCTTTCTAATTCAACAGAATTTGATAAAGCCGATTGAATATCATTGATTAAATCTTCAATTGCTTTACTCGATACATCAATGGCTTGAACTCCTTGCTGTACCTGCTCGCTAGAAATATCAGCTTCGTGGGCGGTATTTTTAGCCAGCTCAGCCATTTGCTGGTTTGCCATATCCATTTCATGACCAGCGCTTACAATAGAGTCAGACGCATTAGCAAGTTGCTGGGTCACGTCCATCGCGGTATCAGAGACATTATTAAGATCGCTGGTCACAGTACCTAGTTGAATGGATTGCTGCTGAATGTTTTTTATTATTTGCTGCAGGTGCGCTAAAAAGTTATCAAACTCATTACTCAGCTCACCGAGCTCGTCATGTGATGTAGTATTAATTCTTTGCGTTAAATCACCATCACCAGCGGCAATTTCTTGGATTCGTAGAGTAATATTATTTATATTGTCGGTGAGTTTTTTAGGGATGTAATAACCCACAGCTAAAGCAACAATAAAGGCAATAATAATGATAACAAACACAATTTTTTCAAAAAGTTGAATGCTAGCTTGCACTTCATGTTTTACTTTTCGGGCATAGGTTCGCGCTTCTTCGCCCGCTATATCAAGTATTTCTCTCAATTCATTAAAGCTTTTATCTGCTTGCGCTAAATTATCATCAATTAAGGCTATTTGATTAGCCGAACTTGAGTAAACTAACGCTTTTCCTTTCTCGTACCACTGTTGATAAAGTTGATCAAAATTAGCGTATTTTTGTGTCAGTTGTGGCTTATCAATTAAGTAGCTGCGGTAACTATTAAAACGACGAATAACCTGAGCTGCATTTTCTTCAAATAGTTTTTGGTTTTGTGCCAATTCGCCATGTTGGTTTACAGTTTTTTGTTTTGCTAGTCGAGCTTGGTATATATCTCTATCTGCATTGAGCACCTCGGCCATTGCTTCTACATAGCGACTTAATAACTCTGAGCCGACTTTATCTTGCTGCTGTTTATTGGTATGGATGCGAAGCTCTTCACCTGCTTGATCCATCATTTCTCGTATTTGTAAAAATTCAGATTCAGTTTGATTCAAATCACTTTGCATTTTACTTTGTGAGTGACTGGAATCCATTAACGTTTTACTGTGGCCTAGCCACTGATTGTATAAAGGCTCAAAACGAGAAAAAGAGTCATGTTTTGACAATAGTGCTTGTTCATCTTTTAAGTACGTTAAGTATTTGTTGAAGCGGTCTTTGACTTGTTCAGCGTTTTCTAAAAACTCTGCTTTATTGGTCTCATTATCGCCTGTGGCACTGAGTAGATTTTCCAGTGCAATACGTGCTTGGTATATGTCTCTGTCAGCATTTAAAATAACGGTAACGGCTTCAAAAAAGGTTTCGGTTTGCCTTTTCATCGCGTTGTCTTGTATGTAAGTAATTGATGCAATTGAAACAAGTAAACCTGCAAGGATCAGTGCTAAAAAAGCAATAGGTAAAATAACTTTGGTTCTAATTGAGTTAATTCGCATGTTTCAATCCTTGTTAAATCACTGTATGTAGAGTAAATATTAGTCACAATAGGGAGTTATGCCAAGGAAATGGATAAATTGATTGGTTGTTTTTTGTTCTACTTTAACGCGTTGAAAATTTTACCGCCAGATTTATTATCCTTACAGCGCGTATTACCTTAAAATAGCGTTAATTGGTTCATTTTTATAAAGGAATTCTGCTGTTAATGAATTCTATTTTCCCCAGCGTATTTGGCCGCCTGTTTACCCCACACCTCGCTGTTGATATTAATCAACAAGGTTTAGTCATTAACAACAAAAAGCACACAGATACACTGAATTGGTGCGATTTAACCTCGCCTATTTGTTATGAATATGGGGTGCTTGGACAAACACTACGTTTTTCAACACAGTCTGGGCAGTATCGAGTGTGGATGAGGGCTTATGGCAGTCACCGAATACTTAAAGCCAAGACGGATCAGCTATGGGTCAATAATAATATTGAACCATTAAATGAGCTGCTAGAAAATATTAACCAATTTGCACATCATCAATTTTTGCGTCAATCCTATGTGGCAGATATAAAACAGCGCGTTAAACAACAATACAACCGCTGGTTACCTTGGATAAAAAAGAGTGAGGCATTGGCAGTTGTTAGCACGCAAATAAAACTGCTCGAACAATATAGTCAGTGGAGCGATTCATTAACTCGCTTTTTACAGCATAAATACACACAGACCCAGTTGCAGCGTTATGCTGGTTTTTTCGATAACGTTGAAGCAACCCCACTTACTGAAAAGCAAAGACGGGCATGCATTATCGATGACGATAATAACCTCGTATTAGCCGGAGCCGGCACAGGTAAAACCAGTGTAATGGTGGCGCGAGCGGGCTATTTAGTTAACAGTGAGCAAGCTAATTACGATGATATTTTATTACTCGCCTATGGTAAGCAAGCTGCCAGTGAAATGGACGAACGTATTAAAGCTAAGCTGAATACACAGGCTATAAAAACCGCCACTTTTCACAGCTTAGGTTTAACAATTATTAATGAGGTTGAGAGAAAAACGCCTAAAATATCTAAACTTGCTGAAAACGAAAAAGCTAAAATAAAATGGGTTGAAGGGTGTTTTGAATCGCTTGCTAATGCTAAGCCACAGTATGCTAAAGCATTGGTAAACTATATAAATAACAATCTTAATGACGTTAAAAGTGGGTTTGAATTAAGCACTGCAAAGCCTAATCATATAGCGCTTCTACAAGAGATAAAAGCTGGCGGTTATTTAACCAAATTAGCGACTTTATTTAGTCAATTAATTAGCGTGTATAAAACAGCAAATATAACGTTTGAGAACGATTCAAAGCAGATACAGCAGGCTTGGAAATTATTAAAGCCATTACTAGCCAACTATAACCATTATTTAGATACTCAAGGTGAAATAGACTTTGACGATATGATCCTCAAATCCCTCGATTATGTTAATACAAGAAAGTTTATATCACCTTGGCGTTATATCATGGTTGATGAATTTCAAGATATATCGCCTACGCGTGCGGCGTTGGTTAAAGCGCTGCGCGATAGTAAGCCTAGAAGCTCATTGTTTGTAGTAGGCGATGACTGGCAAGCTATTTACCGTTTTAGTGGTGCTGATATGCGCCTGACCACAGAATTTGCCGCACATTTTGGTTTTACCACACAAACCATACTGGATGTTACGTTTCGTTTTAATAATAAAATTAGTGAGGTTGCTTCATGTTTTATCATGAAAAACCCTGCCCAGTTAGCTAAGCAAATTAACTCGTTATCACAAGTGACAAAGCCCGCTATTAGCGTATTAAAAACAGCGAATGTTGTCTCAAGCAAAAATACAAAAATAGCTGAGCTAAATAATGGGGCACTTGCCCATTTACTCGACACTATCAACAAAAATAAGCCCGCTGTTGTGTATTTACTGGCACGCTATCGCTTTCAGTTACCTACTAAAGCCGATATTAACGCCTTGCAGCAAACCTTTTCTTCATTACAAATTGAGTGTGATACCTTTCATGGTTCAAAGGGTAAAGAAGCCGATTATGTAGTTATATTAGGTATGCATGGCGGGCAATTTGGATTTCCGAGCACTAAGCCATCGCCTGCAATGTTAGAAGCTCTCTTACCCGCTAAAGATTTGTATGCCCATAGCGAAGAGCGACGCTTATTTTATGTGGCGCTCACTCGTGCTAAACACAAGGTGTTTATCATAAGTGATGACAACAACCGCAGCTGTTTTGTTGACGAGCTCATAAACGAGCATCAAATTGAGCTAAAAGAGTTAAAAAACATAGCCAGTAAAGTGGTAGCGCAGGTATAAACCGCTTAGTGGCAAACGAATAAGCTTAAGCGGTCTATTGCGTTAGTTAACCTGCAACAGGGGTGTTACCTGTGGGTATTTTTTTCATACTTTTTATGAGCATATAAATACAGGTGGTAATTAAACAACCACCTAAATAAATAAGCACACCATGGCTTGCATCAGAAAAATGCGTTGCCAACAACGGGCCTAATACAGAGCCGACACTGTAGCTGAGCAGCATTATTTCAGTGGCTGACACTATTTTTGCCATAGGTAACGAGTCGCACGCTAAAGTAATCGCAATCGGATAAAGTGCAAAACTACACGCACCTAATACAAAGTAACTTACAACTAATCCGCCAAAGCTATGCGCGTTTAATATTCCCATTACGCTGGCAGCACCAACAAAACAAAAAATAGCCATAAGTAAGCTTTTTATAATACGGGTTGATAAATAACTCACTAAAGGTTGCACCAGCATGCCACCTAAAATAATCACCGCCATAAGTAAGCCGGTATATTGGGCTTGATCAGTTTGCGCGGCTATATAAACTGGTAATAACCCGTAAATAGGGCCTAGTAATAATCCTGATACTAAACAGCCTAAAATAGCAGGGCGGCTGAGAGTTTTTAACTCTTTAAGTGGCAGCTTTTGTAATTGCTGAGCATTAGGTTGGCCTTTTGTAATTAATAATGGAGCTAAAATAGCCAACGCCAAAAGGGCCACGACAAATAAATACGGTACGGCACCTTCAGTGCCAAGCGGTGTGATTGCTAATTGCCCCACAGCGCTGCCACCATATAAAGAGGTCATATATAAACCTAAGCGTTTAGCTCGCGCCTTAGGTGTATTCGCCATTAACAACCACGACTCAACCACTACAAATACTCCCGCAACAGCAATACCAGCAACAAAGCGAGCAATTAACCACATTGTTGCTGTAGGGGATATAATCTGTGCAATAACACTGATGATCAGCAACATTAAAAATGCGATAAATGCCATACGGTGGCCAATTTTTACTACCACACGCTCAATACACAGAGCGCCAATAAGTAAACCAAAATAAAAGACGCTGGCAAGCCAAGGCGCAAGATCAATACTTAACTTAAAAGCACTCAGTGATAACGGGATCAGGCTCATTAAAAAGCCCGAAGCAATAGCAAAAAAAGATAAACCAATAACAGGGGCTAAAGGATTATTTGATTTACTATTATCGGCAAGTTCCACCATTAGATTATTCCGATAAAAAGGGTTTAAATAATTGCTGATTTAGGTGTGATAGTGGCGCGATTATTTGAAGCAGATTAATTTGGCTGCGAATTTATGCTGCTTTTTATACCAAGTAAAGTGTTTTTTAATTGCTCAATCAAAATAATTTTTAAAATGTTTTTTTACGTAAACTAATCGCTTAATTGCAATCTGATTGTAGAAATAAGTTAGCGTTTTTGTTTTATATTTGTTGATTTTTTAAAGAGGGTGATAACGTAGTAATGGCGGGGTATAGTTAAAAAATAAAAGCCCATGTTGGGCTTTATTGGTGTTTATTTTAGTGCATGGCAAGCGCAAGCTTATGGTACAAACCAATACCAACAATCACATTAAACGGAAACGTTACCCCTAAAGAGCTGAGCATAGCTAGGCCAATATCAGCCTTGGGAACGGCTGCTTTAATTGCCGCAGGGGCTGCAATATAAGACGCACTAGCCACTAAGCTACCGAGTATCACTACCGAGCCTAATTCTAATTTTAATAGTGTGCCTACAGCCACGCCGATAGCACCTAAAAATAGCGGAGTAATAATAGCAAATGCAGCGAGTCTCCAATGCTGCCAAGGAAATGGGCGCAGAGTTTGCGCAGCCACTAAACCCATTTCAAGTAAAAACAATGCCAGTACTACTTTAAAACTACTGGTTAAAAGACTGGTTACTTGACTGCCTTGCTGTGTGCCATACATCATTCCGATGATCACACCGCCTACCAATAAAATCACGCTTTTGTTAGTAAGTGTTTCGTGCCAAAGCGCTTTGAGTGACAGTGTATTACTTTGGCTATGTTGTTTATCGAGTTTACGATACAGCATTAAACCGACAATAATGGCAGGTAATTCGAGCATCACTAAATACAGTGTAACCTCAGCACCTACCTCTAATTTAGCTGACTCTGCATAAGCCAATGCAACTGCAAAGGTACCTGCGCTTACCGAGCCATAATGCGCAGCAATACTGGCGCTATTGGCCACACTGAGTCTAACAACATATTTTAAAATAGGGTAAAGAGTAAGGGGAATAAGACCACCGAGTAACATAACCGAGGCCATTTCAGGAAGAAGTTGCCAGCTTAAGTTACCATGCAGCACCATGCCACCTTTTAACCCTATGGTGAGCATTAACAATAGACTTAGTGTGTCATAAGTGGCTTTAGGTATCGCTAAATCAGAACGTAAAATCCCCGCCACTAATCCTAAAATAAAAAACATTACGACGATATCAGGCACACTGTTCTCCTTTTTGTTATTAGTTACTCAATTTGTTAAGCGGCGCTATTGTAAGCCTATCTTTGTATAGTAAATAATAAAATGAATGATAGTATCTTATAGATAAAAATCTATGAGGTGAGTAATGAACATAAGGCAGCTATCATTTAGGCTACTCGAAGTCTTTATGAGTGTAGTTAAAACCGGCTCCATTAGCGAAACAGCTCGGCAATTGCATTTAACCCAGCCTACCGTTTCTTTGCAAATTAAGCGCTTACAAGAAGCCGTTAATGAGCCTTTAATTGTTATGCAACAGCAAAAATTACAGGTTACCGAGGCTGGCTTACAATTATTTAGAACTTGTGAGCAAGTGTTTGGGCACTTTGATGATTACCAAGACTATTTAGCCGAGCTTAAAGGCGGGGAGCGCGGGCGCTGTAAAATTGCCATGGTAAACACTGCACAATATATTTTGCCTAAGCTACTTGGGCCTTACAGTAATGCCCATCCCCATGTAGAGCTGCCATTAGAAATTGGCAACCGCTCTGCAGTGTTAGCGCGTTTTGAGCGTGGAGAAGACGACATTTATGTGTTTAGCCACCCACCATCACTTGAACATGCCCAAGCTGCGCGTTTTTTACATAACCCCTTAGTTTTTATTGTGCCGCTTGATCATCCGCTTGCCGATGTAAAAGCATTAACATTAGCTGATTTAATGCCATATCGATTTTTATTAAGAGAGCCAGGCTCTGCTACGCGTATGCTTTTTGAAAGCGAATTACAAAGCCGTGGTTTAGTCCTTAGTGATAGTGTGCAAATGGCCAGTAACGAAGCCATACGAGTTGCTGTTTCCTCGGGAATGGGGATTGCTGTGCTTTCCCATCATGTATTACCAAAAGGCGATAACAGTTTTAAAGTGCTCAATGTAACCGACACCTACTTAGCCAGCCATTGGTATTTTGTAGTGCGCACAGACAGGCATATTTCTCATGCTGCGCGCAGCTTTTTTAAATTTGCCCAGCTGAATTTAGAGCAATATCTCGATAAGCAATGGGTGCGTAATGAGCTAAATGGGCTTAATTTACATTAGGGTCTGTTGACCTTTCAAGATTAAATTTGCAGCAGTCTGTTTGGTATTTAGGCAAGGCAGAGCCTATGTAGTGTGGTTATTCCCCATAAATAGGCGATAACGCAGCATCAATGCCAAACAGGCGCTGCCCTTCGGGTTCTGCCTAGGGGCGATTTACTCATTGTTGCTCGGTTTTGACTTAGCCCACTAGGTTACAAACCTCGCGCCGCGATTAAACCGCCCCTAGTTTGAACAAATTGTAATCCGCAAAGGTCAACAGGCCCTAAAGAGTTAAAGCGAAGCGAAAAAAATATAAGTTGGTATTAAAGTTGCTGTAGTTATTCACATACAAGTATCTAAGTGAAAATAGTTAAAGATAGATATTTTAACGCAAAAATGGATTTGAGCTGATGACATCAATAACCTTTAAAAATCAATATAGTACTTATGTTAGTACAATAAATAAACCGGCAAAAGCTGACGAAGTAGTGGCAACTTCTGGCCCTGCGGCAACAGCTAAAACCAACGATAGCGAACAAACGCAAATCGCAAGCACTAAGCCACAAGACAAAAGCTTTTTAGAAAATGCGCAAGAGGCGCTTATTTATCAACGATTAGGGGTTGATAAAGAAAAAATTGCTGAGTTAAAAGCTGCAATCGAAGCATTGGCAGAAAAACTTCAAGAGCAAGGTGCTGATATAGACACCATTAAAGAGCAGCTTGCAGAGTTACAAAAAATGCTGGAGCAAGAATACGAAAAAGGCACTGATCGAATGGCCATGCAACCTACGCATGAAAAAGGCAAGCTTGTAACCGCGTTAGCTTAGATAACGACACGTTGCAAGCTCATTTACTTCTGATTTTAAATAGATTTTAAGAATTATGCACAAAGAGGGCAAAGAGACGCTGCGCTTTTAGAGCAGTGATCTAAAGCATATTTTTTATGGCTTCTCATTCAATTCTCTCAGCTCATACTGTTTTTTATGATCAATTTACAAAGAGGGCGAAGAGACGCTGCGACTTTAGAGTAAGCGGCTGAAATAAATTTATTTTTTCCTGCTCATTTTATCCTCATTCATTTCTATCAGTTTAAATTATTTTTAAGTGATTAATACACAAAGAGAGCGAAGAGACGCTGCGCTTTTAGAGCAGTGATCTAAACCATAACTTTCATCTGCAACCAAAAAACCAAGCTTGGGCATATAAAAAGTATCAACATGCCTACACTAAGCAAGTTGCCTTTAAAGAGATTAAAGTCATCAAAAATTCTCTGCCACTTATATTTAAATAAATACCTACCCACAAAAATATCTAAACTAAGTATTATCATTAGCCACACTAAGCCTAACTTTAAACAGTCTAGGTAATTTGTAGGGGCAACCCATGGCAGGGTTAACCAAGTTATAGCAAAAATAATGGCGATGCCTGAGAGTAAACTAAGTGTTTTAGCGCGTCGTTGCCCATATAATCGATGCAGAACTCGCACTCTAATGTTGCCATTAATTATCTCGCCCAAAGCAAGTAATAAGCCTATGGCTAGGGCTTTTAATAACATGATGATTTCCTTATATTACAAAAGCCAACAGTTAAACATTTATTTTAAATAGTTTACATTAATACCCAATTATAGAGCCATTAGTTAGCCTTTTAATTTATAACCATCGGTATTTGTTGTTATTGTGCGCACTTTTTTATAAGGTGAACTTTGCTTATAAAAATAACAATGGGATCAACCGATGAAAACTCTACAACAACAACTTGGCCAGTATGGCTTGTATCATCGTTCAAAGCGTAACGTATTAACTCACTTTTTTGGTATTCCACTGATTGTATTTGCGGCATTGTGCTTACTAGCGCGTGTTGAAATTCCCATAGGGAGTTTTAATGTCGATGGGGCGCAGCTTTTTGTCCTTGCCAGTGTGGTTTACTATTTTATGCTGAGCTTTTCGCTAGGTTTAATCATGGGCATTATTTTTACTGTATTGTTAGTGGCAGCGCAGCCTATCGCCGCAATGCCCTTTACATATTGGCTGACGATTGGTGTGGGGGTGTTTTTATTTGGCTGGGTGTTACAGTTTATTGGTCATTATTTTGAAGGCAAAAAGCCCGCATTTGTTGATGATTTAGTGGGTTTAATTATTGGCCCTTTGTATGTTACCGCAGAGCTGTTATTTTTAATGGGCTTTTATAAAAATTTAGAACAGCAAGTTAATGAAATAGCGGGCCCAACTAAAGCATAATCAGTCAAAGACTATAAGGTAAACCATGGATTATAATAATAAAACAGTGTGGATCACCGGTGCATCATCAGGTATTGGTGAAGAGCTTGCAAAACAATTTGCAGAGCAAGGTGCGAAGGTTATTTTATCAGCGCGAAATATCGATAAACTCAACCAAGTAAAAGACGAGTTAAAAGGCGAGGGGCATCGTGTTATTCCCCTTGATTTATCAAAGCCCGAAACTGTACTGCAGGATGTATCAGCGCAAATAGATAGCTTAGGCCCAATTGATATTTTAATAAATAATGGTGGCGTATCACAGCGTAGTTTATTTTTAGAAAATGACTTTAAAGTGTACCGCCAACTCATGGAAGTAAATTACTTTGGTTTAATTGCCCTCACTAAAGCGGTGCTACCTTCAATGGTGGCGCGAAAAAGCGGCTCAGTAGTGGCTATTAGTAGCGTGGCAGGCAAAGTGGGCTCTAAGTTTAGAACGGGTTATTCAGGCAGTAAATACGCTGTAGTAGGCTTTATGGATTGCTTACGCGCCGAAGTCGCGCAGCACAATATACATTGCTTAACTATTTGCCCTGGCTCAATTAAAACAGCGATTGCCCATAATTCATTGAACGGGCAAGGAGAGGCACAAAACAAACCTGAGCCTTCAATAGAAAATGGTATGAATGTAAATGTAGCCGCATCGAAAATGCTCACCGCAATCTATAATAAAAAAGACGAAGTTGTAATAGGCCAAGGGTTAAGCGGTTGGGCACCGTTTATAAAACGGTTTTTCCCTAGTTTATTTAATCGCTTAACCGCCAAGGTAGAATATAAATAGCCTGAGAATTAGTGGACTGTTAGCAAAAATTTAAGTTAAATTTGTGCTGACGGTGTACTTCTATTTTTTAAATAATGGAGACGTTAAAGTTAATGATGCATAGTGTTAAGCTAAGAGTATCTTTATCTGTAACTTTCCTTTTAGATAACAATTCGCTACGAGGCTTTTACTGCTGACTCTTTTGATTTATTGAAGATCACAATAGAAAATATAACTTCTGTTATGCCGCCAACAAAAGCACCAATGACGAAGTTAGCATTTAATAATATACAAACTACTCCCGCTAGCATAAGCACAGCACCTAAAAGCCAATAAACTTTTGCACCATATAAAGTATTAAAAATTAAATAACGCACACCCATTGCCAACAGCATTATTGGATAAAACCATTGCAGATGCAGCTTAGAAACATAGAAGGCGAGGAAAAAACCAACAAATAAAATAACGGTACTTTCTAAAGCAAGTTTGCCTAATGGGTTTGTGGAGTCATGTTGTCCAGGGCGCTTAAGTACTTTTGATAGCAACATAGCCAGCGGGTGTATAAACATACCACCAATAAACAGGGTAAGCATACTCGCTTTAGTTGAATACAGTACTGCAATTAAACCAGCAAAACACCAAACTAACCCAGAAATAACAACACCTGTTGCGCCACCAAAATAGGCGAGATCCATGTCTTTTTGTGCTTGCTTAAATTCCATAAATACCCCGTGACCTAAAAGTGGATATCCCTCAAACAGAGGAAAGTAATTATTGGTTAATAATTCCACTAATTAACTTTAATGTAAACAACTGATTATGCGAGAAATAAAATGGCTTTTGAGTGTCGCACCAATAGGGCTGTAATAACGTGATGGGGGAAATGCAAAGTGAACTTATAAGAAGTGTATTTAATTTTACTTAGTTGGGTAAATGTTTATCGAAGTTATTTAGTCGGGGAAATACAAACCCCGCACTGTTAATGCGGGGGATAGGTTTAAACTTATTTAGTTTAATGTTACTTGGCCTTTTTTGCTTCGAGCGCTTCTATTTCATTCCAAATTTTTTCAGCCTCGTCAGTTAACATCGCATAGCTTTTAATATCGCCTTTTCTTTGCGCTTGCATGCCTTGTTCTAATTTTGCGTCGTATTCTTTACGTAATTTTTTGATTGGATCTGGCTTTAAAAATGAAAACATCAACACCCTCGTTGTTTATTAGCTAGTTACAGTAACAATACGCAGTAAAGGCGCAAAAAGTTTTCTGTTACTGTAATTAGCGTATTAAAAGATTACTGTGGGTCAAGGCGCACAATGTCTTGGCCGTCTAATCCTAAGTAAATAGTGCCATCATCACTTTGTGCTAGGCTGCGAATACGACCAATGCCTTCCAGTAATTTACTTTGTTTAACGACATTGCCATCTGCTATTTCAAGTACGCTAATAAACGCGTATTTCATTGAAGCGAGTAAAAATTTTCCTTTAAGCTCAGGATATTTGTCACCCTTTACTAGCAGCATGTCTGAAGGAGCAATAGAGGGTGTCCATTGTAATGTGGGCGCTTGCATGCCTGATTTTTCGGTTAAATCGGTAAACGAGGTGCCACTGTAGTTAATACCATAGCTTACCACTGGCCAGCCGTAGTTAGTTTTAGGCTTAATCATATTAAGCTCATCGCCGCCACGGGGGCCGTGTTCGTGTGCCCAAAATACATTATTTTCACCATCGAACCACATGCCTTGTGGGTTACGATGCCCGTAAGACCAAATCGCTGATTTTGCGTCTTTTTGTTTTACAAAGGGGTTGTCGGTTGGAATTTTACCATCGTCGTGTAAACGATAAATTTTACCGCCATCGCGGCTTAAATCTTGTGGGTTAATATCTCGCGAGCCGCGATCGCCAATCGAAAAATACACATAATTTTGGTTATCAAACACAATACGGCTGCCGTAGTGCTGGCCTTTTTTAGAATTATGCTCGCCTTTGTATAATTGTTGTTGCTCGCGTAATTGGCTGTGATCGTTACTTAATTTTGCGCGCATAAGTGCGGTGTTACTGCCAGCACCGTCACCTTCACTGTTTGAGTAAGTGATATACAGCCATTGATTATTAGCAAAATCAGGATGCAGCTCTAAATCAAGTAGGCCGCCTTGGCCGTTGGCATCAATTTTAGGTAGCCCAGAAATTTTAGTTAAGCTAGTGGTATTTTTACGCAATAAATATAAGGTGCCACTGCGCTCGGTTATTAATAAATCACCGTTTGGCAGAGCCTCAATAGCCCATGGAATAGAAATCCCTTGGGCAACAGTGACCGGTTTTACATTAAGCGCTAATTTATCTAGTTCTTTAAAATCAACTGCATGAGCACTAAGGCTGGTAAGCGCCGAAAATGCCAATGCACAACTGGCTGTGGCGAGTGTAGAAAATTTTTTACGCGTTGTTACTTTGTTCATAATGGCTTCCAAAATTAACTAAATTTTAACTACCTTAGCACGCTATTAATCACAGTGTTAAGTATTTGGGATGAATGAAATTGCACGCTATTTAACCGCTTTAATGTTGGTTTTTAGCTTAATGAGCTTGTTTATGTCCCTCAGGTGTTTAACTAACTTTACGGGTATAGGAATTAAAGACCGCTTTAAAAAAATTGAATAATTACTCTATTAGGGTTGAAATTTAAAAATTCGAGCGTACACTTGTGCGCTGAAAGTTGAGCTTACACGTGTAGGCTCAAATATTTAAAGCCCAGCACATGTGTTTGCGTGAATTCGCTTAACACAAAGTGATGGGTAGTCGATTTAAGTAGAGAATTAATAACCATGCTAACTTCGGTATTAGACCAATTTTCAAAATGGTTTTTACACCATCAAAGCTTTGCCGCTTACATAGAGCCTTTAATACAGGTCGTTAAACCTGCATGGCGAGCCGGCTTTTTTCGTGCGCAAATTGTTGATGTACACGCGTTGAGTGGTCAGTTTTTAAGTGTAACGCTTAAACCCAATAAACAGTGGCGCGCCCACATTGCTGGCCAGCATATTAGTTTAACGCTTGAGCTCAACGGGCGTTTGCTTACCCGTGTATTTACGCTTGCTTGCAGCCCCGCGCAATACAAAGCAACCGGATTGCTGCGAGTTTTAATTAAAACCAATGAGCAAGGACGTTTTACAGCTCAGTTGCAAAGCACATTAAAGGCGCCGTCGTGGTGTAATATTTCTGCGCCAAGTGGCGACTTTGTATTTAAAAGCTGGCATAAAGCCAGCACCTTTGTTGCTGGTGGCTCAGGTATTACACCTATGCTGGCAATGCTTAGCCAGCAATTAGCAAATACTCAGCACACCATCAAATTACTGTATTTTGCAAAAGCTAATGAGCACCAATGCGTTGAAGAACTTGCCGCATTAGCAGAGCGTTATGCGCATTTTTCTTACTTGTTACTCACTCGCGATATGAGCCCGCAATTAACTACGCATATAAACATCGATGACAATCCTGATATTTACTGCTGTGGGCCAGCAGCGTTTATGCAAAAAATTGCACATTTTGCAAACCAGCATCATTTAACCTATTACCAAGAAGCCTTTAGCCTTGCATTGCCAAGCTTAAATGATGACAGTCAATTTACTGTAAAAATTAATAATGATCACCACGACGTAGCAGCGAATGAGGTGTTGTTAACTCAGTTTGAGGCAAAAAAACTACCTGTGCAGCGAGGGTGTGGGATTGGTATTTGTCATCAATGCCAGTGCATTAAAAAAACGGGCGTGGTGCGCAATTTAAAAACCGGTGAGTTATCAGATAACGGCGAGCAGTTAATTCAACTGTGTGTTAGCCAAGCGGTCAGTGATTTGGAGTTACAGCTATGACAACCATAAATTATCAACAATTAGCCGAAGATTTAGATGGCATAAAAATGTCGACGCTTGCTAAAGTAGGGCAAAAGGATGCTAATTATATACGCTCTATTGTCCGCAAGCAGCGACTGTGCGAAATAGGTGGGCGCATTTTATTAATGCTTGGTTTTATTCAGCCCTTACTTTGGGTGGCGGGTGTGTTATTACTGGCTTTGGCTAAAATTCTCGACAACATGGAAATTGGCCACAATGTAATGCATGGTCAATACGATTGGATGAACGACAAACAGCTTAATTCAAAAACATACGAGTGGGATATAGCCTGCGACGGCCAAAGTTGGAACCGAGTACACAATTTTGAGCACCATACTTACACTAATATTATTGGCAAAGACCGCGATTTTGGTTATGGCTTATTAAGATTAAGTAATGACTTTAAATGGCGTTTAAAAAATACTTGGCAGTTTATTACCTATTTAAATTTAAGTGTGCTATTTCAGTGGGGCGTGTCGTACCATGAGCTGGCGGGTGAGCGTGTGTTTATAGGTAAAAAGAAGCCAAACCGCAAAGGGGCTGTAGCGCATAGTACGTTAAAAAAACGCTTTTTTAGTAAAGGGGCGCGCCAATTAATTAAAGACTATGTGCTGTTTCCACTTTTAGCGGGGCCTCTGTTTTTATGGGTGCTAAGCGGTAACTTATTGGCGAACCTAATTCGTAATTTATGGACATCAACCATTATTTTTTGTGGCCATTTTACCGAGCAAACGCATACCTTTTACGAGCAAGATTGTGAAAACGAAAGCCAAGGTCAGTGGTATTATCGCCAAGCGCTTGGGTCGTCAAACATTAAAGGGGCGCGTTGGTTTCATATTTTAACGGGGCATTTAAGTTTTCAAATTGAACACCATTTATTTCCAGACTTGCCATCGTCACGCTACCAAGAAATAGCACCACAAGTGCAAGCTGCTTTACAAAAGCAGGGCATTGCATACAACACCGGCGGTTTTTTTCACCAATATACCTCGGTGTTAAAACGTATATTTCGTTATTCATTTAAATAGAGGTTAATAAAATAGCCGCTACTATAATGTATGCATTAAATAATCAGCTAACCTTAAATTGTTAGCTGATTATTGCATTAAAGAGTTAGTAAGTGCTTTTTTGATTAAATAATCATCAGTACATGCAAATAATTCGTCTAATTAATTTAAAAACAGCCTGTTTTGCTATGGTTAAATAGTAGCGGGTTGTCATACAATGGAGAAAAATAGACCACACAAGAGAGAATAAAAATGGCCGCATTTGGTACTGTGTTTATGCCGCAGATGATTCAAGCTAAGTTTTCTGACAATCAGTGGGGCGAAAGCTCAATTGTTCCTTGCGATAAGCTTGAGTTGCATGCAGGTGCACACGTTCTTCATTATTCAAGTACATGTTTTGAAGGTTTAAAAGCCTTTCGCCATGAAGATGGTTCGGTAAATATTTTTAGAATGGATGCAAATATTGCGCGTATGCAGCAAAGTTCTGAATTATTAAGTTTACCAGCGGTTGATGGCGAGATGCTAAAAACAATGATCATCGATATTGTTCGTGAATACGCCGATGAAACGCCGCTTCCTCCTGGTTCTATGTATATTCGCCCAACCCACATTGGTACTGAAGCTGCCATTGGCAAAGCGGCTGCACCTTCAATGAGCTCATTGCTTTATACGTTATTATCGCCAGTGGGTGACTACTTTTCAGGTGGTGCTACCGCGTTACGTGTTTTATTAGAAGAAGACGGCATGCGCTGTGCCCCGCATATGGGTATGATTAAAAGCGGTGGTAACTATGCTAGCGCGCTTGGCCCAATATCAGCAGCGCG
Organism: Pseudoalteromonas sp. MER144-MNA-CIBAN-0113; assembly: GCF_040308965.1. Taxonomy (NCBI): domain Bacteria; kingdom Pseudomonadati; phylum Pseudomonadota; class Gammaproteobacteria; order Alteromonadales; family Pseudoalteromonadaceae; genus Pseudoalteromonas; species Pseudoalteromonas sp. MER144-MNA-CIBAN-0113. Next base: position 507 of record NZ_JBEOOG010000005.1, on the reverse strand, counting down.
CACTAAATATAAAGCGGATCAAATTTTATTTTGCCCAGGTGGCGATGTGCAAGAAACCGGCGCGGCCAACTTCATATTAATTGATGGCAACGAAATCATTACTAAAGCACTCGACAGCACCTTTTTACATGGTGTTACTCGTAATAGTATTTTAACCATTGCGAAAGATTTAGGAATGACGGTAAGCGAGCGTAACTTTACCGTAACTGAGCTTTTAGAGCGTGCAGCAAAACCAGGTACAGAGGCAGCACTTTCAGGCACTGCAGCAGTATTAACACCAGTAGGTACGTTTATCCATAACGATAAAGAATACAAAGTGGGTAATGGTGAACCAGGACCAACAACAGCACGTTTACGTCAAGCATTGAACGATATTCAATGGGGTAAAAGTGAAGATACACACGGTTGGTTAACTAAAATCTAATCGGGTTCTAGGGTCTGTTGACCTTTGCGGATTAAAATTTGTTCAAACTAGGGGCGGTTTAATCGCGGCGCGAGGTTTGTAAC
>NZ_JBEOOG010000004.1:0-96838 GCF_040308965.1 Pseudoalteromonas sp. MER144-MNA-CIBAN-0113 | reverse complement strand
AATGTATAGATTAATAGATCATAAGCAGAACATACTTAGACCAAAAGGTGATCAGAGTTTTCACACAGTCTGGGCACATAACAAAATCCCTCACGGGTATAGCCACCGTTGCCACAGCAAAGTTGTAAGCGAGTTCCTAGTACATTTAATTGATTAGCCATATGAAAACTTACCTTGTAATAACCATTAAAAGCAGGGTGTTTACCATAACAGGCTGTTAGTGACTTAGCTATCTATGCTGTTAATTTTATATATCTGTTAAGTGAGTAAAAACTGCATTTGGCAAAGCTAAATACAGTTTTCATTAAAGAAGAATATTTACGAGAGCAGTGCTGCAGCTAAGCGCACAAAATCAGAAGACGTTAAAATACCTACTAGCTGACCTTGCTCGCTAACAACGGGCATGCAACCGTGGCGATTATCTACAAAAAATTTAACGACATCTGATAGCGGCTGCTCTGGGGTTACACTAATAAAATCACTCACCATAATATCTTCTACTTTTGTGAGTTTTTCTTTGCGTTGTAATGCATTAGCACCAAACGTTGCCATGATACCCATGACTTTGGCGACCATTATTTTTTGTGTGAGCATACCGACAAATGCGCCGTCTTCGTCAATAACAGGAATATGGCGAACGTTTTTTTCTTTCATTAAATTATGTGCGTCATGCAAAGTGCTTTTTACGTTCACTGAAAATGGGTTCGGTGTCATTAAGTCTGTAACGTTTTGACTCATGTTTATTCCTTTATATTATCTGTGGTGTATCAGCTTATATTAGCGCTATTTTTAAGCTTTGCACCTTATTCAGATCAAGGTTTTTACGGATTTTATAAACTGAGGGAGAAGAGGCAACACTTAATTAAATGCCAAAAAGCATTTAATTAAGTGATAAAACTACAGGTAAATGTTATTCATAACCACGTGGTGTTTTTGTTTTAATAACCGCAATGTATCCATGCCAACTAGCGTAACTAAGTAGTGGCATAATAATAATAAATCCAGCGGCACCTGCAGCAAAGCCCAACGCTACCAGTATAAATATACAAATTGACCATACTACCATGGCTGCAAAGTTTTCTTTAACTGCGTGGATTGAAGAAACGACAGCAGTCATAATATCAACACGTCTTTCCATCATAATTTGCGGCGTAAATGCAGAAATTGAAAACACACTGACTAGTAAAATCCCACCGATAATGCTGCCTATAGTTAAAAACGCCGAAAGCTCTTCAAAGGTGGGGTTTACATGGTTTGGGTATAATGCATGTACGATTGCAGCTAGGCGCATCCAAATAATCATAATTACCATGAGTAATACCGCAAAACCCCATTCACCTACAGGGTTACGAAACATTGATTTTAATGAATGGCTTAATGTAGGTTTGTGGCCTTTTTCAAGTTCCCAGGCTACATCGTATAGGCCAACGGCGAATACCGGACCGATCAAAGCAAAAGCAACGGTTGCAGGTAAAATAGCTAAGTGGCTGTCGGTAAGTACAACAGAGTAAACAATCGCTACCGGAATAAGCGTGAAGATTAAACCGTAAATTAAACTCAACATGGGCGCGCGCGCCATATCCTTAAACGCTAACGAAAGCCAATGAAAAGCGGCAAATGTATTTACTTTGTTGCACTCTAAAAAACGTGCGAATTTAGTGTCTTTGTCTATTGTGTTTGTAGTTGGCATAAAGATGCTCCTTTTTTAGTCACCTTTTAGGTTTAGAACATAGATGTTTTATTTACAACTCATAAACAACTTATACGATTGATTTAGTCGCATTGTTCATTTGTTAGTCATTTTTGTTGGGTTAGCTATTTTGTTTATTTAAATATATGTTTGAGCATGTACTTAAAAAGTGGGTTCGTATTTCTTTTCCACAGTGGTAATCTAAACGTTGTAGCTAATTTTAAGAGACCGTAATGAAGGAAAATAAACAACAATATCAAGGAGCTTTACTGAGCAGTAAACGGTTTTTACCTCTGTTTGTGACGCAGTTTTTCTCTGCTTTAAATGACAATGTTTATAAGCAATCAATCCTACTTATTTTAATTTTTCAGGCTGCTACGGTGGCCGATGGTGCTTTTTATTCTAACGTGGCTGCGGGATTATTTATTTTACCATTCTTTTTATTTTCAGGCATGGCTGGGCAAATTGCAGAAAAGTTGGAAAAATCAAAACTAATCAGCATCGTAAAGTTTTGCGAAATACCTATTATGCTGGTGGGCGTGGTATCAATTTTAACCGAGCAGGTTTGGTTAATGTTGGGTACTGTGTTTTTAATGGGTTTACAAAGCACTTTTTTTGGGCCACTTAAATACTCTATTTTACCGCAGCATGTGGCCCCAAATGAACTAACTAAAGCGAATGGACTGGTGGAGTCGGGCACTTTTGTCGCTATTTTATTGGGCACGGTATTTGGCACCTATTATATAACCCAAGCAACGGGCCCTATTTATATCAGTATCGCAATAGTAAGCCTTGCAGTTATTGGCTTTTTAAGCAGTCGATTTATTCCTAAAAGTGCAGCCAATGATGCTAACTTAAAAGTATCGATTAACCCTATTACTTCAACCAAAAGTGTTTTTAATGCGCTTAACGCACAAACCGAGTCAGTGGGTAAATCAGTATTGGGGATCAGCTGGTTTTGGCTGATTGGTGCAGTGATATTAACCGCGCTCCCTAACTATGTAAAACATGTAATGGGAGGCGATGAGCTGGTGGTTACCTCAGCTTTAGTGGTGTTTTCGTTGAGTATTGCATTGGGGTCTTTACTTTGTGAGAAGCTATCGCGCTCACGTATTGAGTTAGGCATTGTGCCTTTTGGGGCGCTTTTAATTAGCTTGTTTTTATATTTATTAAGCCAAGAGCCAAGCATTGAGTTTTATCGCCAAACTAATGAATCGCTGCTTACCCTTGAACAAGTGATTAATACCGGCGATATGCTCTGGCACTTTATTTGGATGGCTGGTATTGGTATAGCGGCGGGTTTTTATACGGTGCCACTGTATGCACTTATTCAGCAGCGTACTCACCCAGATAGCCGTTCACGAGTGATTGCTGCCAATAATGTACTAAACGCCTTATTTATGGTGGGCAGCGCTGTTTTAAGTATTGTTACCCTAACGCTTTTACACTGGGAAATTTCACAATTACTGTTGTTATTAGCAGGGCTTAATTTACTGATATCGCTGTACATATATAGCAAAGTGCCTGAGTTTTTCTTACGTTTTATTATTTATATTTTAGCGATTTGTATGTACCGAGTACGCACTAAGGGAACGCTTAATATGCCCGATGATGGGGCTGCAGTGGTGGTGAGTAACCATGTTAGCTTTGTTGATTGGATGTTTATTTTAGCCGCGTCACCTAGGCCAATTCGGTTTGTCGTGTTTGCCCCTATTTATTATTCACCAGCACTTAATTGGTTGTTTAAAATGGCCAAAGCCATTCCAATTGATAGTGAAAAAGCAAATCCTAAGGCGTTTAATAAAGCCTTTGACGATATCGCTCAGGCACTAGAGCGTGGAGAGCTGGTGGGAATTTTTCCTGAAGGCAAGCTCAGTGGAGATGGCGAAGTTGATGTATTTCGCCGTGGCATTGAAAAAATAATTCAGCGCACACCGGTGCCTGTTATTCCTGTTCATTTAGATGGACTATGGGGCAGTATGTTTAGTCGAAAAACCAAGTGGCGATTGCCTAGACCAAAGTGGTCGTTGGTCAATGTGACTATTGGTGAAATGGTGGCTGCACAGAAGGTTAATGCCGATGATTTGCGCGAGCGAGTGGTTGCTTTAAAGTAGCTTAATAAAAAAGCGCTGCAATTAATTGCAGCGCTATGGTTGTATTACTTAATGGTTATTAACGGTCTAAGTTCATTACTTTAGTCCATGCCGCAACAAAGTCTTCTACAAACTTTTGCTTTGATGTATCAAAGGCATATACTTCGGCAACTGCACGCAATTCTGAATTTGAACCAAAAATCAGATCAACTGAAGTGGCTGTGTACTTTTGCTCACCTGATTGACGATCAAAGCCTTGATAAATACCCGCATCTGATGACTTTTTCCAAACCGTCGACATATCTAATAAATTAACAAAGAAGTCGTTATTTAGAGTGCCTGGCTTGTCAGTAAATACGCCGTAGTCAGTGCCTTTGTAGTTTGCATCAAGCGAACGTAAGCCGCCTACTAACACGGTCATTTCTGGCACGGTTAGGTCAAGCTGATCGGCTTTATCTATTAGCATTTCAGTTGGCGATTTGTAGCTTTTTTCTGCATCAAAGTAGTTTCTAAAGCCATCGGCAGGCAGCTCTAATAAACTAAATGCATTAACGTCAGTTTGCGCTTGCGTAGCATCGCCACGGCCAGCATTAAACGGTACGTCTACTGTGTAACCTGCATCTTTCGCTGCTTTTTCAATCGCTGCATTACCACCTAACACAATCAGGTCGGCTAGTGACACTTGGCTTTTGCTAAAGAAACTATCGTTAAAGTCAGCTTGAATCGCTTTTAATACGTTAAGTACTTTTGCGGTTTCTGCTGGATTATTTACTGCCCAATCCTTTTGTGGAGCAAGCGCAATACGTGCGCCGTTGGCACCGCCGCGCATATCAGAGTCACGGTAACTTGCAGCCGAAGCCCAGGCTACACGTACTAACTCAGGTACACTTAAGTTTGAGTCTAAAATAGCGGCTTTAAGCTCTTTTACTGCACCAGCATCAATGTTTGATTGAGTTTCTGCTGAAATAGGGTCTTGCCAAATTAAGTCGTCTTTTGGTACTTCTTTACCTAAAAAGTTACGTGGTGGTCCCATATCTCTGTGAGTTAATTTGTACCATGCTTTAGCAAAGGCCAGTTGATACTCTTTAGGGTCATTTAAAAAGCGTTCTGCAATTTTGCGGTATTCAGGATCAAATTTTAACGCTAAGTCGGCCGTAGTCATTACCGGTGCGTTAAACTTACCTTTAATATGAGCGTCAGGTACAGCGTTGTGTAACGATTCATCCGTTGGGATCCACTGAATGGCACCTGCAGGGCTGCGAGTTTGTTTCCACTCAAAGTTAAGCAGGTTGCTCAAGTACAGTGATGACCAGCGAGTAGGGGCTTGTGTCCATGCGCCTTCTAAACCACTAGATACGGTATCTTCAGAGTGGCCTTTACCACATTTGTTTTTCCAGCCTAAACCTTGCTCTTCAATACCTGCTGCTGCAGGCTCTGCACCCACACAATCTTTAGGTTTGTGCGCACCATGCATTTTACCAAAGGTGTGGCCACCGGCAATAAGTGCTAGGGTTTCTTCATCGTTCATCGCCATGCGAGAAAATGCAACACGAATATTTTTAGCTGAACCAATTGGATCAGGAACCCCTTTAGGGCCTTCAGGATTTACGTAAATTAAACCCATGTGCGTTGCACCTAATGGGCGTTCTAATTTGCCGCTGGCATCTTCACGGTCGCTGGCAAGCATTTCTACTTCTGGACCCCAGTAAACCATGTCTGGTTCCCAGTCGTCAGTTCGCCCGCCGGCAAAACCATAGGTTTCAAACCCCATGTTTTCTAAGGCAACATTACCGGCTAATACGATTAAGTCTGACCATGAAAGTGCTTCTCCGTATTTTTGTTTAATTGGCCAAAGTAAACGGCGCGCTTTATCCAAGCTTACGTTATCTGGCCAGCTATTAAGCGGTTCAAAACGTTGTTGACCACCGCCAGCGCCACCACGGCCATCAAGCGTACGGTAGGTGCCTGCGCTGTGCCATGTCATACGAATAAAAAATGGGCCATAGTTACCAAAATCCGCTGGCCACCAGTCTTGAGATTGCGTAAGTAGGGCGTCAATATCACTTTTTACTGTGTCTAAATCTAGGCTGTTAAATGCCTCTGCATAATTAAAGTCTGCACCATAAGGGTTTGAACGTAGATCATGATCACGAAGAGGAGATAGGTTTAGTTGATCTGGCCACCAAAATTGGTTTGTTCTGGTTGCGCCCATTTTTGCCTCACCCATGCCTACAGCACCTTGTGGCTTAGACATTTGTGGTTTTTCTTGGCTAAAAGCAGAGCCAGACATAAGTACCATACTTATAAATCCAACAAGCGCTTTTTTAGTAAATGACCGGTTTTTCATTGTCAGCTTCCTTAAAGTTAACGAATTTTGTTATATACAAAGCGTATTACTATTATTAAAAATAGAATCTAATAATTTAAAAGTTAGTGAGCTTTTACTCCATTCAAGTTGTTGTTTACCAAGCTTGAATGACTAAGCAGTGCGAATAGTATAGTAGAGGGGCTAAAAACCGTGTGCGAAATAAACCGATTGATACAATCTATAAAAATGATTCATTAAAGTTAAATGATTAAATAAACAAATCACTAAAGAGCTTTGAAAGTGACAGACATAAAAAAGCCCAGCGTAGGCTGGGCTATTAGATTAAAATCTGTGTTATTGATTTTTCATTAATTTACTGGTGATCACACCTGAGGTCATAGAGCCCGACACGTTGAGTGCAGTGCGTGCCATATCTATTAAGGGTTCAATAGAAATAAGTAAAGCCACAACCTCTATAGGTAATCCCATGGTAGGCAATACAACCAACGCTGCGAAGGTAGCACCACCACCAACACCTGCAATACCAAACGAGCTAATAACCACAATACCAATAAGCGGTAAAATAAACTCAAATGTGAGTGGGTCTATCCCCACACTTGGCGCAACCATCATCGCAAGCATGGCAGGGTAAATACCAGCACAGCCGTTTTGACCTATGGTGGCACCAAAAGAAGCCGATAAGTTAGCGATTGCTGGGGGCACTTTTAACTGGTTAATTTGCACATCTACATTCATAGGAATCGATGCCGCTGAGCTACGCGAGCTAAAGGCAAAGGTGAGCACTGGCCAGATTTTTTCAAAGTAATGTTTTGGATTAACACCTACTAAGCTAAGCAGTAAACCATGCACAACAAACATTAATAAAATAGCCACGTAAGAAGCAACGATAAAGGCAAGTAAATTTAAAATGTCGCTACTACTAGAGTTTGCCACAACACTTGCCATTAAACCTGCAACACCATAAGGCGTTAGAGCAATTACCATGCGAACTAAGCTCATTACTGTCGCTTGTAGGGCGTTTACACCGTTACGAATTGGGCTAGCAAGTTCTGTTTTTTCCAGCATTACTTTACGCGCAGCTATACCAACAAGTACACCAAATATAACCGTGGCAATAATAGAGGTTGAACGTTGATTACTTAAATCCGCAAAGGGGTTTTCAGGAATAAAGCTAAGTAGCATTTGTGGCACACTTAAGTCGGCCACATTCGCTGCTTTGCTTTGCAGGGTGTCCATTCTAGCGGCTTCACGAGTACCTGATACAAGCCCTTCAATGCTCAAATCAAATCCATACGTTACCGCAATACCAATTAATGCTGCAATCGCGGTGGTAAAAAGTAAAACAGAGATGCTAATAAAGGATATTTTACCTAAAGAGCCTTGGTTTTCGAGCTTTACCACTGCGGCAATCATAAAAATTAATACCAATGGCATGATGATCATTTTTAATAAACCGACATAGCCTTTACCCACCACGCTTACCCAGCTGAGTATTTCTTTAATGGTTTCTGGGGAATGGGCAAACAAAAACTGTAGGGCTAAACCAAAGGCGCTACCAAGTACTAAACCAAATAAAACGGTACGAGATAAAGAGCTGCTTTTTTGCGAAACAAGATAAATCGCGAATAGCAAACCGACAAATAATGCCAACATTAATAATACAGCAAGCGACATAGTACCCTCTTTTATAGCTGTGAATTAGCGCGGCACTTTAACGCTTTGTAAGACGTTAACAAAATACGCTTTCGCTATGGTATAGAATTAAAATGAATATAGTAATAATATTAAAGTATAACGAATGAGCGCATTGTTGAAAAAATTAGCCCATATGATTGTATTTTCTTTAATTTATGGCGTTTACTAGATGAAAGTAAGATCTTAACTACAAATAAAATCGTAACCCTAATACGTAGTAATAAATTAATTTGTTCACTTTAGTTTTTATTTAAAAGAGGGAGTAGAGGTATGTTAAAGGCAATAATGGCACTGATGATGGTTTTAGTGGTTAGTGGGTGTTCAACCCAATACCCAAACCAAGCACTAATTGGTAAGCAATTTCCTACTGTGACGGGAGAAAGCTTAGAGCAAAAGTCATTCACCATTCCTGAGGACTTTAACAACCCAAATACGTTGTTATTAATTGGATACAAACAAGATAGCCAGTTTGATATTGATCGTTGGCTTATTGGTTTAGATATGAGCGCAGTGAATGTGACCGCTTATGAGTTGCCCACTATTCAGGGTATGGTTCCTCGTATGTTTAGTACCTTAATTGATAGCGGTATGCGCAAAGGGATCCCAAAAGAGTTGTGGGGTGGGGTGATCACAATTTACAAAGATGGCGATAAAGTTCAAGCATTTACTGGTAACGAAAACCCAAACAACAGCCGCGTAATACTGCTTGATGAGAGTGGCAAAATTATTTACTTTTACGACCGTGGTTTTTCGGTCTCCGCGTTAAATAATTTAAAAGCGGTGATTGAAAAGCAATAGGTTGCAGGTAAAGTTAGCATGCCTTTGGGCATGCTATAACTAAACGTTAGCGTGCCACGTTATAAAAGCATTATTCGCTTACGTTGTTTCTGCCTTTCTTTTTAGCTCTATAAAGCGCTAAATCAGCATTTTTTAGAGCCTCGTCAAAGGTTTGTTTTGCCGTTCTTTGTGCTACGCCAATAGAAACTGTGACGTTTACCGTTTTATTGTCGTTTGTCTGTTTGCCCTTTCGGGATTTTTTATCTGTGCGTTTTGGGTTTCTGATCACCATGTCGTAGGTTGCAATATTTTGACGCAGTGTTTCTAGTTCAGGAATTGACTGCTCAGCTGTTTTTCTTGGAAATACAACGGTAAATTCCTCTCCGCCATAACGGTAAATTTTGCCACCCCCTTTAACGCCACTCATTTTTGCTGCCACTAGCTTAAGTACTTGGTCGCCAATATCATGGCCATAGGTGTCGTTGAATTTTTTAAAGTGGTCAATATCGAGCATAGCAACAGTGTATTTTCGCCCTAATGATAGAGCAAGCTGATTAAGTGCGCGGCGCGTTGGTAAGCTCGTTAAATCGTCTCTGTAAGCTAAATAATATGAGTCGGTACTCACCGCTAATAAATACAGAGAAGCCATAAGTACAGCAATGACAGACCAAGGAAAATCAATAACATGTTGTTGGTTAAGGCACCACACAATAAAAGTAATGAGTAACGCCGTTTGCGTCAGGTTATGTGTTCTTACGCTTTGCCAAATGAGTAAGCTGCCAATGAGCGACAGTGGTAAAGCTATGGGTAAATAAGGAAGCAGTTGAGTATAAACAGAAGGTTGTAATGATAGCCCTTGTAAATGCAGACTCAGTGCCAGCCACGCAAACGCTGCGCCGCCACATAGAATAATTAATAAGGTTCGGGTCGCAGTGTGTATTGATAAAAGTGCGCGATCTTTTATCACGGCTAACAACATTAATAAACTTGCAGCGCATAGTAAAACCCAATCAGATTGCGCTTTAAGCCAACTTGACCACGGCAAAGCATACTCAAGTGAACATAAATAAAGTAACCAAAATGCGCACAAAATAGCGACTCGACTTCGATTAAACTGAGTGGCAAATATAGCGGTAATAATTAGTAATGGATAAACAAGATTATTAATAAGAGAGAGCTTACTTTGCCATTGGGTTTGAAATTGAGTTAATAACAAAAATAATCCACACACAGCTAAAAGACTCAAAGAAGTTGATTTAACTCCTGCTAATTTTAACAACCCATGCTCCAAAGACCGATGCCTAAAAAAATAAAAGCTTATTGTATTGATATATAAAAAATATTACTACTTTAATGCTTGTTAATTATTTAAAAGCAATACTTTAAAACTAATTTTAATGCTTTTTATCGACATTTTTTAACCAAATGTATGACATTTTAGTAAATGTAAAAATAGTGAGCAGATTAAATTCAACAAGGCGAGAGACGATGTAAAAAGCGTTTAAACATTGAATAAGGCCATCCATGGCCTATTAATTAATCGTTTTTGTAGTAAGGGTAGTCACTGTAACCTTGCTCAGTCCCGCCATACATAGTGGCTGCATCGGCTTCATTTAATGGCCATTGATTTTTTATGCGCGCTGGTAAATCAGGGTTTGCAATAAAAGGGCGACCAAAAGCAAATAAATCACCGTAGCCTTTAGCTAACATCGCCACCGCTTTTTCAACAGTGTACTTACCAGCGTAAATAATACGCCCAGAAAATTCAGCTCTAGCTGCTTGATAAAATAGCTCTGGTAAATCAGGAGCATTGTCCCAATCAGCTTCTGCAATTGAAAGGTAAGCAATACCGGCTTGTTCAAGTACTTTAATCGCTTCAATGTAGGTATGATGTGGGTCTGATTCTACTAACCCTAAATAAACACGGGTTTCATCAGTACTGCTAAATAAGGGCGCAAATCTAACCCCTAAGCGCTCAGGGCCTACTACGTCACTTACTGCCGCGACAATTTCTTTTAAAAAGCGCAGGCGATTAGTAAGAGATCCGCCGTATTCATCATCTCGTTTATTGGTGTGCTCAGAAATAAACTGATTTACTAAATACCCATTAGCACAATGCAGTTCTACGCCATCAAACCCCGCTTCTAGCGCATTACGGGCAGCTTGTGCATACATGCCAACAAGCTCTTTTACTTCATCGGTTGTCAAAGCTTGTGGTTCACTTGGGTTGGCTAAAGCGCCTTGAGCCGGTCCTGTTTCAATAAAGACTTTAACGCTATCAGCTATTAGAGCTGAGGGGGCAAGAGGTTTGGCTTCATTAGGCTGTAAGCTGGTGTGTGAAACGCGGCCAACATGCCAAAGTTGAGCAAAAATAATTCCACCTTCTGCATGTACTGCATCAGTTACTTTTTTCCAACCAGCTATTTGTTGATTAGAATGAATGCCCGGTGTCCAGGCATACCCTTGTCCTCTTGGTTCAATTTGAGTGCCTTCGGTAACCATAAAACCAGCACTAGCACGCTGTGCATAATATGTGGCCATCACCTCGTTGGGGATATTGCCAGGAACCGTGCTACGTGAACGTGTAAGTGGCGGCATTACAATACGGTTTTTAAGTGTGTATGGGCCTAAATTGATTGATGAAAATAGACTGTCGATATTTTTACTTGGTTGACTCATTTTAATACCTTTTAAATTAATAATGCTGTTTAGTGCCAATTACAATGCTGGTGAGCATAGGGATTAAAAGGTACAATTTGAAACAATGCTTTTTTGTTTAAGATACAATTATGAATGGTATATCTCGGCTTGATATAAAACAATTACGAATATTGAGTGCATTACTTAAACTAAAAAATGTGTCGGATGTGGCCCGCAAAATGGGCTTAACCCAGCAGGCTATTAGTGAGCAGCTGCGAAAATTGCGTGACTTATTTGACGATCGGCTTTTTATTCGCCAAGGCAATACAATGGTTGCAACACCTAAAGCAATTGCACTAGAGAAGCCCATTAATCAAATATTAACTCAGGTAGAAGCGTTATTAATACCTAAACAATTTATCCCAAGTAGCTACAAGGGCGTATTTACAATAAGTGCGACTGATTACGCTATAGCAGCTCTTTTGCCACAATTATTAGAAATAACAAGACGCGAAGCGCCAGGATTAAAGCTGATTATTCGTGACTTTGCCTCTGATAATGTTAATCAATTAATAAGTGCAGGAGAGCTGGATTTATTAATTAGTTTTCCTGAATTTATCCCTGCAAACTTAATCTATGACACATTATTTGAAGAACAACATATTTGTATTGCGGGGAAAAACACGGTGTTTTCTTCATCGACGTTGAGCCTTGCTGAAGTGGCCGCACACCCTCAATTAGTGGTTTCAGCGTCACGTGCTAACTTACGAGGCTCTCACGACCAATGGTTTGCTGATAAGGGCTATGCGCGCAATATTGTTATGTCAGTGCCTGGCTTTTCATTTGTCCCCGATTTGCTTTGCAGTACTGACTTAATTGCTTTTTACCCATCGCGTTTACTGCCAAACGCCAAAGTGAAACAGCTTGAAGTTGAATTATTACCACCGCCATTTAAGGTGATTGCTGCATGGCATCCACGTTCAAATAACAGCGATATTCACCAGTGGTTAATAGCACAATTAAAACGGATTTAGTGATTATTTAATTAGTTGACGAATATCGTTCCCTGTTGGTGCCTCATGGGCACGTAACGAAAAGGCGGGTAATATCGCTAAAATATGGTCAAATATATCTGACTGAATATTTTCATACTCACCCCAATTAGTTGTATTGGTAAATGCATAAATCTCAATGGGTAAGCCATTTTTAGTTGGCTCTAGCTGCCTTACCATCAGTGTCATTCCCTGATGAATATGTGGATGCTGTTTTAATAACTCGACTAAATAATGACGAAATGTGCCAACATTTGTGAGCCGACGACCATTTAACGTACAGCTCATATCTATTTTTTTCGTGGTATTTTGCTCGTTAATAGCCGGTAGGGTAATTTCGAGGTAGTGACTTAATAAATCTGCTTTTTTCAGCGCGGTGATCTCTTGCTCATCTAAAAAGCGCACACTGCTCATTTCTATATGGATACTCCGTTTTATGCGCCGCCCACCGGATTCTGTCATACCGCGCCAGTTTTTAAATGAGTCAGAAATTAGCGCATAGGTTGGGATAGTGGTAATGGTTTTATCCCAATTTCTTACTTTAACTGTGGTCAAGGCTATATCAATCACATCGCCATCTGCGCCGTATTTGGGCATTTCTAACCAATCACCAACCGCAAGCATATTGTTTGCTGAAAGCTGAATACCGGCCACCAGCCCTAAAATAGCGTCTTTAAACACCAGTAGCAGTACAGCCGATAGCGCACCTAAACCACTGAGTAATATTAACGGGGATTTATTCATTAATAATGAAATCGCTAAAATACCGGTTAATACGCTGGCGATCAGTTTAATTGTTTGTAAAAAACCACGTAATGGAAAGTGAGCTGCAATGGGTTGCCTGTCAGATATTGCTTGAAAAATATTGAGCAAAGAGAACAGCGAGAGCAGTGCAAATAAAATGATCCACTGATCAGTAAACATCTCAATGATATGTAAAAAAGCCGTTCCTTCGGGAACCCAGAGCCTTGCTTGTATAACAACCACAGCACCTTGTAAAACAAAGGAAATATTACGTGTTAATTTAAGCGCTAAGTCGGCAGGCGTGTGGGTATCGGTTTGAACAACTTTATCACTAAAGCGGCCTTTAAGTAGTCGTTTTGAAACTGACCTTAAGATGAGGTGCAATATGAGCGCAAATAAGCCAACCCAGCACAGTACTAATATGTTGTACCATAAATGCGCACTCCCAGGAAAATAAAGACTAAACCATTGCAGTAAAAATTCTCGCAGCTGCGATCGTATTTCAGTCATTTATATTCCCAAGAGATTTATTTGCGTGAGTTTCATCTATTTAATGAAATCTAGTTAAGCAGATGGGGCGAGAAAAGTCTATTTAAGCCGCGCTTAAATAGACTTTTTAAAAATAATATTTATATTTTATTTTCAGCAAGTTGCAGAGTTAACTCCTCAAAAATACTCGGATCGTCAATGGTTGATGGAATTTGCAGTTCTTCACCATCAATAAGTTGACGTAAGTTTTTGCGTAAAATTTTACCTGAGCGTGTTTTTGGTAAGCGCTCTACACACATAATATTTTTAAGACACGCAATAGCGCCGATTTGATTACGCACGGTTTGCACCAATTGCTGCTCTACTTCTTTATGCGATCCATGAAAATCATTTTTTAATACCACCATAGCCATGGGGTTTTGACCCTTGAGCGCATCATTAACACCAAATACGGCACATTCAGCAACCGCGGGATGAGCGGCTACAATTTCTTCCATTTCACCGGTTGATAAACGATGTCCCGCGACATTAATAACATCATCGGTGCGGCCCATAATAAATAGGTAGCCATCATCATCAATATAACCGCCGTCGCCAGAAAGATAATAGCCTTCATATTCACTTAAATAACCGGCTTTAAAGCGCTCGGTATTTTGCCAAATAGTGGGTAAACATCCTGGCGGTAAAGGCAGTTTAATAACGACTGCACCTTGTTCATTGGGGGCGCATTCGTCACCATTCATATCTAAAATACGTACGTCAAACCCAGGAGTCGCAACCGTTGAACTGCCTGCTTTTGTAGGTAGGTGCTCAATGCCGACAGGATTACAGGCTATCGCCCAACCAGTTTCTGTTTGCCACCAATGATCAAGCACAGGTAGGCCTGTTTTTTCTTTGAGCCAATCGTAGGTGGGGGGATCTAAGCGCTCGCCTGCTAAAAACAAGCGTTTCAGACTTGAAGTATCGTATTGTTTAAACCCATCGGCATTGGGATCTTCTTTTTTTATCGCTCTAAAGGCCGTTGGTGCGCTAAATAAAGCCGTTACTTTATACTGTTCAACCACTCGCCAAAATGCACTGGCATCTGGGGTTCTAACTGGTTTACCTTCAAATAAAATAGTGGCGCAGCGGTACATAAGCGGTGCATACACTATGTACGAATGGCCTACAACCCAACCAATATCCGAAGCGGCCCAAAACACGTCACCGGGTTTCATCCCGTATACGGTTTCCATGCTGTAATGCATGGCAACAGCATGGCCGCCATTTTCACGAACAACCCCCTTGGGAGTACCCGTTGTGCCTGACGTGTATAAAATATAAAGCGGGTGTTCGCCACTTACCGGAACAGGATCAACGCCAGTAGCTGTTTGCATTGCAATAGCCCAGTCAATATCACGCTCAGGCATAAGTGGTGCAGTTACTTGCTCACGCTGATAAATAATACAATTTTCTACTTTATAAGAGGCTGATTCGAGGGCGTTATCAAGTAACTCTTTGTATTCAATTACGGTATTCACTTCCACACCGCAAGAAGCACTGAGTACTAACTTAGGCTTGGCGTCATCAATTCTTACGGCAAGCTCATGCGCTGCAAACCCGCCAAATACGACCGAATGAATAGCGCCGATGCGGGCGCAGGCTAACATACCAATTACGGCCTCGGGGATCATGGGCATATAAATAACTACGCGGTCGCCTTTTGTTACGCCTAAAGACTGCATTACTCCTGCGAATTTAGCGACCTTTTGTTGTAGTTCAAAGTAGCTGTAGCTGCGCGCGGTATTGGTTACGGGTGAGTCATAAATTAACGCTGTTTCATCACCATGGCCGGCAATAACATGCTGATCTACCGCTAAAAAGCAGCTATTAAGTTGGCCGTCGGCAAACCAGTGATATAAACCGTTTTCATCTTGTGTGTAAGCTGTTTCGGGAGCCTGGTACCAAGGGAGGCGTTTACTTTGCGATAACCAAAACGCTGCCGGGTTTTGTTTAAACTCGTTGTAGTGTTGTTTGTATTCACCTGACATAAAGGCTCCTGAGCAAAATTTAATATAACTTTATTTAAAACTAAGCGCTTTTTATCAGGAGTGATATTCGACTATGGTCGGTTAAATAATGAACGGGTTGTGTGGTTTTTAGCTAACGCTATGGTTTATAACGAACTAACGACTAGTTTGATGATTTAAATGAGGTAACATATAAAAATGATGAACTATTTAATGTGGTAATAATGAGTCAAGTTGTCAGAGTAGGCGTTGCAGTGATAGTAATGCATGATAATAAAATTTTACTCGGTGAGCGAATAGGCGCACATGGTGCAAATACCTGGGCAACCCCTGGGGGGCATTTAGAATTTGGTGAAACGGTTGAGCAATGTGCAGTGCGCGAAGTAGCAGAAGAGACAGGGCTTACTGTTACTAATATTCGTAAACTCGATTTTACCAACGATATATTTAGCGCCGAGAACAAGCACTATATTACTTTATATGTGCAGGCAAAGTATGAAGGTGGCGAGCCTGTGAATAAAGAGCCTAACAAATGTTTACAGTGGCGTTGGTGCGATATTAATAACTTACCTTCACCTTTATTTACTTCATTGAAAAATTACTTAACGCAAGGCGTTTTACCTACTCAATACTAAAGGCGCGTTGGAATAGGGAGTTGCCATTTATTTAAAATTTGTTGGTATTCACCGCTTTCTTTTATAGCGTTTAATCTATCAGTAATAATTTTCGCTGTTTGCGGGTTAAGCTGCTTACTTGCTGCAAAGTGAAGAGAAGAAGGTAGCTCATCTAAGTGTATACGCTTAGTAATTAAGCTTGGGTCGAGCCCTGCTCGCTTTAACTCGTTTTCAAGAGTGAGGGTGTTAGTCACCACAAAATCGATACGATTTTTATACAGCATTCTCCATAGCTGCTGGTAGTAACTCACTAAGACTAGATTCTCACTTTCAGTAAAGCCTTGAGCTTCTAAATAAGCCTGCGCAGAATAACCGCGAATAGTGGCTACTTTGTATTCTTTGGCAAAGTTTAAGTGAATCACTTCATCGTTATGACTGCGTAAACTTACTAGGTATGCATCTGCAAAATACACTTTTCCCAGCCACTTAAACTGGCTGTTTCTGTTTGGCGTTTTTAACAGTGACAGCATGATGGCATTAGGATTGGCTTGTTGTTGTTGAAACATACGCGCCATCGGCATTATTTCAAACGTTGCTGTTAAAGCCGTGCCTTTTAATACTGCTTTAGCGATATCTACTAAGGCACCCTGCGCTTCACCTTGAGGGTTTTTAAAATGATAAGGGGGCAAATCTTCAGCGATGAAGGTAACCGGGTTTGCGTGACAGACCGCACTATAAAAAACCAATACATGAGGCTAGTGTAAATAAAATCAATAAAAAGGTACACGTTAAATGTGTGTTTTAGGTAATCAAATTGTTTAATTATTGTTTTTTATAAATTGACGAGGTGAGCATTGATACCAGCGCTTAAAGGCGCGATTAAAAGAGCTTTGATCATTAAACCCCAACATAGTTGCAATACTGCTTAGCGAATAATGAGGAATATATGTTAACAAACGGCGTTTTTGCTCTTGCTCAAGAAGCGCGGCAAAATTGGTGTTTTCTTGCTTTAGATGACGTTGCACTGTGCGCGGGGTCATATTTAAAGCACTAGCCGTTCTGATCAGTGAGCAGTCCTGCAAATCGTATTTAGCCATTAAAATATGATTAATTTTTTCTGTTAATAATTGCTGACTTTTAAACTGGGATAGCTGTTGCTCTGACATTTGCTTTAGCACAGCGTTAATCTGGGAGTTATCGGTTTTAAAAGGAAGGGCTAAGTAACTACTTGGAAACTCTACTTGATTAAAGTTAGCGCCAGCTTTTACTGGGCAATTAAACCATTGCGCTAATTGTTGTAACTCACTGTCTGAAAAATGTGCTGTAAAATAAACGCAACTAGGCGAAAGCTGAGGATTAAGCAGTTGGCGTATAACACTTACCCACGCGGTCATATTTCGTAATACGGTCTGTGGGCTGCACTGTGGGTCTGCTAACCAAGTTACCTTGCAAAGTGTTTGTTGCTGTTCAAACTCAGCACGCCCTATGTTAGCCACTAGGCTGTCGTAACTCAGTAGTGCAGTAATGGCACTGGCTAGATTAGTACTCGATTCAATTAAATACCCAAGTACACCAAAATCAGCGGTACGTATTTGTTTTCCTAATTCAAACCCGAATAAGGAGTCATTTAGCGTTTGCTGTGCATAACTAAGCAGCGCATTATAGCTTTTTAAGCTAATACGAGGCGCTAATTGTTGTGTTTGCTTATTTGTATATTCATCAAATTCAATGGCAGTTAGTATCTCTTGGCTATCTAATCCTGTGCTTTGAAGATAATCCAAACAGCTAGAAAAGTAATGATCGGCTAAGGTTTTCATTTGTCGCCTAAAGCTAAAAAATAGTCATCTAATCGCAAGTTTGCCATGCAATATTTTTATATGCTAGAGATCTATAAAAATAATAGGGGGCACACAATGATTGAGATAAACGTTAAACATAGTGTGGCAGCAACGCCTGAACAATTACGCACCTTATTATTAGCGCATGCTGATTTGGGGCGCTTTTTTAATGCGCAGTTTGAAGTGTTAACACCGCAAGACTCGGGTGAAATAAGTGGTGGAAAAGGCACTATTAGACAAATAAAAATGCAAGGTACAACATTTAAAGAGCAAATAATAACGGCCGATAATAGCCACATTAGTTACCGTATTTTAGGGGATAAACCCGTTGCACAGCACCGTGGTGATATTTACTTAAAAGCCAATAATGCTCAGCCATCACTCACCGAGATCAGCTACCATATTCGTTGTATTGCGCCTTTGTGGTTACCCGACTTTATACTGGTTTTTTTTATAAAAAAAGATGTTAGCCAAGCACTTAAAAAAATAGCCAGCTATTTTCAGGAGTAAACGCCATGAGCATTGAAATTATTTTATTGGCACTGAGCCCTATTTTTTTGCTGTTTGTAGGGGTTGAGTTTATAAAATTTAGACGTTACTACGATATAAAAGACAGCTTAGCCAACGCGTTACTTGCTTTATTACATCAAGGAGCTGATGCCATTGCGTTATTATTATTAATGCCGTTTTTTTATTGGTTGTATCAGTTTCGGCTATTTGATATTGAATTGACGTTATTTACTGTATTAGGCGCTTTTTTACTGCAAGACTTTTTATACTATTGGTTTCATCGTGCATCACACCATATTCATTGGTTATGGGCCGCTCATGTAGTGCATCATAGTTCTACTAAAATGAACTTTACCACGGCATTTAGGCAAAGTTTAATGTATCCGCTGGCGGGAATGTGGCTATTTTGGTTGCCGATGATATTAATAGGCTTTGAGCCTGTGGTTGTTTTTGCGGTGGTGGCACTTAATTTGGCTTATCAATTTTTTGTACACACTCAAGTGGTAAAAAAGCTCGGTTGGTTTGAAGCATTATTTAATACCCCATCGCATCATCGGGTGCACCACGCTATAAATAATGGCTACTTAGATAAAAACTTCGCTGGCGTTTTAATTATTTGGGATAAATTATTTGGCACTTATGTAGAAGAGGATGAAAACAAGCCCTGTAAATACGGCATTATTGGTCAATTAAACAGTAACAACCCAATCAAAATCACCTTTCATCAGTGGCAGTATTTATTTAAAAGTACTTACCAAGCTAAAGGGTTAAAAGCCAAGTTAAACGTGTTGTTTGGCTACCCAACAAGCTCTCAAAGTAGTAATAAGTAAGCCTATTTTTATATAAAAAAGCCAGGAGCAAATAGCATCACTCCTGGCTTATCTCACAGTAAAATTTAGTTATTTGGCCGTTGTGATCACTGTATCAATTAAGTGTACAACGCCATTACTAGTGTAAATATCAGTGGTTGTTACATTGCTGCCAGCTACTTGTAGTGATGTAGCCGGTAAGCTTACTTGCCACCAAATATCGTTCACAGCTTGACCATTATTCTGACCAGCTGCCGTATCACCTGAGAAGGTATATAAAGGGCGGCCAAGGTAAGCGACTTGCATGCTGTCATCTGAGCGAGCAATCAATGATAAACCCGGAATATTTTCGATAGACTCCGCAGTGCCTAACACGGGTGGCCACGTTGTTGCACAAGCTGCTTCACATACGCTCATTGCCTCACCTAAGTCGTTATCAAATACATACACGGTTTTACCAGGCATTGCATCGGCCATACCCGTTACTAAACGATTATTTGTTGCATCATAAGCTAAGCTGTCTGTTGCTGTATTTTCGGTGCTGGTAAAATCTACCACGTTTACGCTTAGCATATTATCAGCAAGTGTAGTGACCATTTTACCATTGGCTGCAAATGCATCGGTACTTCCAACTTGAGCGCCTAATACATGTTGAGTCAGAACACCTGTTAGTGCAGCGGTGTCAGCCAATAAGGCATCTAAATCAGCGGAAGGGATTTTACTAAATGCCGCATTTGTTGGTGCAAATACAGTAAATGATTGAGTGGTATCGTTAAACGTATCAACTAACCCTGCTGCTTGCAGTGCAGTTACTAATGTAGATAGTGCAGGCGTTTCTGTGGCAACTGTTGCAATAGTTTTAGTCGGTGTGCCGACTTCAGCCGGTGGCATAATCACTTTATTTAATACATGAATAACGCCGTTGCTAGCGGTTACATTTGCCTCTGTGATTGCCGAATCATTGATAAATAGCGAGCTATTTACATAAGAAATAGCAGCCATGTCGCCATTGGCCATTTCTACTTTGTTACTATTGCTATTAGCAATGGCTACAGCGTCATCAGATAAAACAGTGGCGTCAGGGAATACATGGTAAAGCAAGATATCACGAAGTGTATCTGTATCAGCTAACAGCGCATTAATTGTATCCTGACCGAGCGCTGCAAATGCATCATCCGTAGGAGCAAATACACTAAAAGTGTTATCTGGATCAGCAACTAACGTATCTAAGCCTGTTGCCGTTAGCGCAGCAAGAAGTGTAGTAAAGTTACCATTTGCACTGGCTATATCAGCAATTGTTCCTGCGCTTTGCGGTAAGGTTACATCAGAAACAATAACCGAATCGATTACATGGATAACACCGTTAGAAGTCATAATATCTTTAACAATGATGTTTGCACCGCCAAACGACAACATATTTGTATCTGCGTTTATCGCAATTGGAAGTGTATTGCCTAATAGCGTTTCAGCTGATTGGCCGTTTAAAGACATTGCAGTGACTGAATCAACGGACCCAACAAGTACATGCTGCTTTAAAACATCCGCTAAAACGGTTGGGTTTGCCAGCAGTGAATTTAAAAAACCACTACCAATTGCTTCAAATGCAGCGTCGGTTGGAGCGAAAACGGTGAACTCTTTCGACGTATCCGCCAGTGCCGATGTTAAGCCTGCAGCGTCAAGTGCGGCAAGCAAAGTAATAAAGTCGCCTGCTTGTTGAGCTGTTTCAACAATATTGTTGGTTGGCGGTGTTTCTGACACCGTTTTTGGTGTAAGTACTGCATCAATAACATGAATAATACCGTTGTCGGTTTTAATGTCGGTCATTGTTACCGTGCTGGTATTAACTAATAAGCTTTCACCATTTAAAGACAGTGCAATACTTTGTCCGTTTACCGTTTCAACGGTTGACCCAGCCAAACCAATTGCTGCTTGCGCATCTACTCTGCCAGAGATCACATGGTAAGTTAAAATTGAGCTTAAAGTATCAGGATCAGCTAATAAATTATTGATAGTTTCTTCACCTAATAACGCAAATGCATCATCAGTAGGAGCAAAAACGGTATAGCTGTTAGTTAAGTCGTTTAGTGTTTCATCTAGATCTGTTGCTTCTAAAGCTGCAACAAGGGTAGTGAATTCTCCAGAACCTTGAGCGGCATCAAAAACAGAAACGGCTGGTTGTGGATCTACAGTGACAGGGGCGTTGTTATCATCGTCGCTACTACAACCTTGAATGAGTAACAAGGGAAGTATGATAGCACCGAGCTTAAATACTTTATTCATAATTTTTCCTTTAATTGAATGTTACAGTGTTACAGTTTTGTGAACTCTACGTAGCCAAGATCTGTATTGATCAAAAAAAGGAGCGTTATTTTTGTACGATTTAATAGGTGTACGATTTAATAGGTGTAAGATTTAATTGAACTTTTATTCAAGCAAGTCTTAAATTTTAGTTTTTTTACTGCGAGGCGCACCCAGTAAAATAAAAAGGTGGCAAATACACACCGATAAAAATGCACTAATTCCCAAAGCGCCACCAAAGCCATCAAGAATGGGAACCAAATAGGCAAAAAACAATGAAAATATAATTGCTGAACTGGCAAGCGTATAAACACCAAAGCGGTGAGGGGCGCTCATGCCAATAAAGGTGCCGCCAAAAAAGACGATACTATAGAGTTCTGCGTTGAGGCTCAGCTGTGCAAAAATCAGATAGGCAATAATTGAGAGTGCAGCTGAGGCTCTTATAGCATCAAAGCGGTTATGCTTTGCTAAATAAAAGGTAAAAAAAGCACCAGCCAAGGCTAATACTGGGTATGTAATAGTCATATCAGCAATCCTTTAGCTAAAACAAACAGGGCTACACTGGCAAATGCAATACTGCCTAATCGTCCGCCAAATCCTGCAAATACATTAAGTGTTAGTGTATATAAAACAGCGCCAATGGCAGAAATAATAGCGATTTCCCAATAGTTGCTAATTAAGCTGGTGGAACACATACCGGCAAAACTACCTGCATAAATGGAGGCATAAGGGTGATTTTGATAACGTGCAGGAAACGGAATAAATGAGCCGATGAGGCCTGTTAAAGCAGCAGACACAACAATAGGTAATGCCAATGTGGTATGCATTATAAAGCACGACAAGCAGCCGATAAAAAAGGTGATGAATTTTAAAAGTATGAATTTAGTCATAAGGCGCACATCATAAAGGTTCAGTTTTAGCTTTAATAGTTAAAATCGACGATTTAAGACTAAAAGCGATATATGGCTCCCAAAAGAGCAAATAACCGTGGCTTTAAATTAAATGTACGCAATGAATGACTAAAAATAATGCCGTTAATGTTCTATAAATTACAAATTATGTATAATGCAGCATATTTCATATATTAAAAGTTATAACCTAAGGTAATTTATGTCTAACTGTTTGCATTTGGCTATTCCAGCTGGTGATCTTGAAAAAGCGAAAGCGTTTTATTGTGACGTGCTTGGTTGTAAAACGGGTAATAGTGAAGCTGGGCGATGGGTAGACATTGATTTTTGGGGTAACGAGTTAACGCTTCATCAAAGCACAGAGCGCTTACCAACGGTGCGTCATGATGTTGATATGGGCGCTGTAGCTGTACCGCATTTTGGCATTCATTTATCTGAAGATGAATTTCAAGCATTAAAAAAACGTATTGCAGACGCCGGCCTTGAATATTTAGATAAGCCTTACCGCCGTTTTGTAGGTGATGAATTTGAGCAAGAAACGTTTTTTATTGAAGATCCAAATGGTAACGTTTTAGAAATGAAAACTATGGTAAACCCAGAAGTCTTATTCAAAAAAGACGAGTAATGATTATGCGCCTAAACGATTACTTTAGGCGTTTTCTCTAGGGTCTGTTGACCTTTGCGGATTAAAATTTGTTCAAGCTAGGGGCGGTTTAATCGCGGCGCGAGGTTTGTAACCTAGTGGGCTAAGTAAAAACCAAGCAAAGCTTCCGCGTCCTGCTCACGCCCCTTACCTACATCCATGTAGGCAACAAAGAGTAAATCGCCCCTAGGCAGAACCCTTCGGGCAGCGCCTGTTTGGCATTGATGCTGCGTTATCGCCTATTTATGGGGAATAACCACACCACATAGGCTCTGCCTTGCCTAAATACCAAACAGACTGCTGCAAATTTAACCTTGAAAGATCAACAGACCCTAGTGTAGGTTTGCTTAGCCTGCGCTTTTCGTAATGACTTTTTTTGATACATTGCTTCATCACCGGCTTTTAAAACCTCATCTAAATTTTTAGGCGCTTCGCTATAGTTTATTTGCCCTACGCTTGCGTAAATAGCGATGGTGTTGCCTTGGTGTTCTAAGCTAAGCGCATTTAATTTTTGTTCAAGGGTCGCAACTCGCTGGTTAATTTTATCTTTGCTGGTAAATAATGCCATAGCCACAAACTCATCTCCGCCTAAGCGGCCAACTGCGTCTTCACTGCGCATATGCTGACTAATTGACTCTGCCACCGTACAGAGTACTTTATCGCCAACATCATGGCCGTAGGTATCATTTATTGCTTTAAATCGGTCTAAATCGATATATAAAAAACACAACACGCCACCACGTTGAGCGTGTTTTTTTAATAACTCATTGGCTTTTAAACTCCAGCCTCGGCGGTTATAAATATGACAAAGATGATCGTAATTAGCGTGCTGTTCAGCCTGTTTTTTAGCATAACTGAGTCGTTGAATTCGCCTACCAACTGCTATAGCAAGAAGCAGAGATTCAATCGTAAAAGCAATCACAAACCCATAACGCTGTATAAAAGGACTGTATTCGGTTAGTAACACTCTAAATATCATGCTGATAAATACACAGCTTAAGGCAATAAATACCAAGCTGGCTTCGTTAACGCCTTGTTTAGCTTGCACAGCTGAGAGTATAAAAATGGTCATCACAATCAGTAGTGACAAATAGCCAGTAACGATTGTGGTAATATTAGTAATAGCGGGTAAATCTAAAGCTATTTTTTGTAAGCACAAAGTCAGTACACATAACGCGATAATTTTTAATGCATAACTTAATTTGCGCCAATACTCAGGTAGCTCTAATAGTGCGCTCATAAACCAAGTAGCACTGACTATAGTTAAACCAATGCTTAATGTATAAAGGTGGCTGATATACGCAGAAAAGTAGCCATTGGTAAATAAATAGGGCTGGCCTTCTTGTAAAAAAATAAAGCTAGCGATACAAAAAAGATAGATGCCATACAGTTTAAAAATAGCGTCTTTAATGCCATAACCTATTATTAAAGCATAAAAAATAAGCGTTGCGCATAATCCATAAAACACCCCAAATATTAAATTGTACAACTGCACCTTTTCAATAAATTGCTGTGAGTCTAGCCAAGTAAACCGGGGGTTATAGCTGGCAGTAGTGGTTAAAGTTAGCTTTGCATTAAAGCTGCCTTGTTCCATTAAAATAGCCATTTGATTTGTTTTTAAAGGGGCTTTTAATTGGTTATTTTGTTGCCACGAAAAACTTTCAAGTGCAGGGCGAGTAAACGTAAAAACACCGCTTTGGTTTAGCGTACATACCAACTCAAATTGGTTAATGCCTTTTTCTAGTTTTATGTCTGCAGCAATACCTTGCGATAAGGGAATGGATACACTGTTTGCGATAGATTTTAAATTGCAGCTATCTTTTGCAATAGCTGCATTGCAGATAAGAAAAATAAAAATGACAAATAAAGCACCGCAAAATTTAATACATAAGGAGGTGGTTGTATGTAAGTGCTTCCTTATTGTTACGGTGTTATTGAGCATAGTAGGGTTATAAAAATGGCAGTTACTCTATATTAACAAAGCGTGTTATCTTTGCTAGTAAAAGTTAATAGTAAAGTTTGATATAGCGCATGAATGGGTAAATCTTATTTTTATAACTGTATTTCACTCGGAGTTTTATTAAAGTGGCGTTTAAACTCACGGCTAAACTGTGATGCACTGGTGTAACCTACCTTAAAAGCAGCTTCATTTGCTTTGCTGCCCGCTGTGGTAATTAACTCTTTTGCTTTAGCTAAACGTACTTTTTTTAAGTATTGTAAGGGAGATTCAAACGTTACCTGTCTAAATGCACGATGAAAAGAGGATACGCTCATATTTACCTCTTCTGCTAAACCTTCAACAGTAATAGGGTTTGCATAGTCCTGATGCATCGTTGCTAGTGTGCGAGCTATACGCGCATAATGGCCATCATGCATAGCTAGGCCTATTAAAGTATTCCCTTGGGGGCCGCAAAGGACACGATACACTAGCTCTTTTACTATATCTTCGCCGAATACCTCAGCCTCAAGTGGATTATTTAAAACCGTTAGTAACCTACATGTTACCTGCTCCATTGCGCAGTCTAGCTTTGCTGATTGTACTGCGCCAATGTTCGCGCTGGAGACAGATAAAGGCTGGTGCTGCATCATCTGATTAACCAGCTTGTGCAACATGACAGGGTTTATATCTATAGCTATGCCCATAACCGGTAAGTCATTATCGGTAAACGCTTCACACTCTAATGGGACCGGTACACCTAGTACCAAGTAATCACCTTCGCCGTATTTTATTTGATGTTCTGGGAAGTGAATTATTTTATGGCCTTGGCCAACCACGATTATGCCTGAATTATAAATAAGCGGCTGGCGCGGTGAACTTTTGGTAGCGCGATGAAAATACACCCCAGGAATAATTGTTTCCATGGTGCCCTCAAAGCTTAGTAAATTATTGTGCTCGGCGTATTGTTGCAACATTTTGGCTATGATGGGCATAAAAGTATCTGTAATTAAAATATTTTGCGTAAAATAACAGTGCTGGTAGTTTTAGGCAAGCTTTAGGCAGTTATTGGGCTTTTTATATATTAACTTTGCTACTAATATGCATTCATCAAAGCTTTACTTGATATGTGACTAAGTAAAGCATTATGAAATTAACCGTCACCTAGGAGCAAAATAATGAAATTTAGCTACGTAAATCCCACTCTCATCCAATTTGGCCAACAGCAAATTGCCGCACTTAGCGACTTGATCGCAAAAGATCAAAAAGTATTAGTTGTTTATGGCGGCGGCTCAATTAAAAAGAACGGCGTGTATGACCAAGTTGCTGCTGCACTTGAAGGTTTTGATTGGGTAGAATTCTCGGGCGTGGGTGCTAACCCAACAATTGAAGTACTTGACCAAGCGGTTAAAATTTGTAAAGAACAAGATATCGACTTTGTATTAGGTGTCGGCGGCGGCTCTGTAATAGACGGCGTTAAATACATTGCGGCTTCTGCAGTATACGACGGCGAAGGTTGGGACATTCCTACTGGCAAGCATACAATTACTAGCGCATTACCAATTGGTGCCGTATTAACGCTACCAGCTACAGGTTCTGAATCTAACCAAAACTCAGTGGTAAGCAAAGAAGCGACTAAGCAAAAATTGCCGTTTGCTTCACCAGAAGTACTGCCTAAATTTGCGATTATGGATCCTGATGTAATGAAAACATTACCACAGCGCCAGCTTGTAAATGGCTTAGTTGATGCGTGGGTGCATACTTGTGAGCAATACCTTACGTTCCCTGAAGGCGCATTGGTACAAGAAGGATACGCAGAGGCACTGTTAAAAACGCTCAAAACACTGGGCGATAACTTTGAAAACCAAGACGATGCATGGCGTGCAAACCTTATGTGGGCAGCTAACCAAGCACTTAATGGCTTAATTGGTTCTGGCGTATCGCAAGATTGGGCAACCCACATGATTGGTCATGAGCTTACTGCTGCCTATGGTGTTGACCATGCGCGTTCGCTTGCTATTGTTCAGCCTTCTTTATTGCGCAATCAATTTGCAGTTAAAAAAGCGAAACTAGAGCAAATGGGTAAAAACGTATTTGGCCTTGAGCAAACAGACGATTTAGCAGAGCAAACAATTCAAGTGATTGAAGCGTTTTACCACAGCCTTGAGGTTGCAACACAGCTAACTGAACATGGTGATGATAAAGCGGCTGCCATTGATAATATTATTGGCAAATTAGAAGCACATGGCATGGTTGCCCTTGGTGAAAACCAAGCGATTACGCTAAAAGAAAGCCGTGAAATTTTAGAACACGCGGTTGCTTAAGCGTTAATTTTAAAAAACCACTGGCTA
Source organism: Pseudoalteromonas sp. MER144-MNA-CIBAN-0113 (assembly GCF_040308965.1). Taxonomy (NCBI): domain Bacteria; kingdom Pseudomonadati; phylum Pseudomonadota; class Gammaproteobacteria; order Alteromonadales; family Pseudoalteromonadaceae; genus Pseudoalteromonas; species Pseudoalteromonas sp. MER144-MNA-CIBAN-0113. The sequence goes on along the minus strand of NZ_JBEOOG010000004.1, from coordinate 69,413 downwards.
TTAAAGCCGGTGGTTTTTTGTTTTATAGTTAACCTCAGTAAACGCAATTGGCGCCATTAATTGATAAAAAGCCCTTTATTGTCGTTTGCCGCTAATATACTATGTGGCTTCAATTGGTTAGGTTTATTTAAGTCAATTTTAGGCTGAGAAGATAGCTAATTTAGGCTGAGAAGATAGCTAAATTATGCGCTCAAATCGTTTCTTAATGGTCATGTTACTCGTGCTTGTGCACAGCTTTATAAGTTGTGATGGCGCTGCATACCATTTACAAGAAGACGTTGAGCATGTAAGTAACGCATTATCACAAAACACTATAACCGCTGATAATGACCAAGGACAAAGCGATAATCAGCCACCGGTTGAGATTCATGCACACCAACATTGTCACTGTGGCTATTACAGCACACTTAGTCACGCTATTATTCCTCAACAAAGTAAACCCTCAGTACTTGTGTATTACCATGGTTTAAATTATCCACCTGATGTACCCCCACCGAATTCATTTAGCTAGTTTTTAATTTCAATTAATTATTGTGCTTTTAGCTGCCTGCGCGTAAGCGTTCCATGGGCTGTTATAGGCATGTTTATATTGCTAACTATTTTACACTGTCGCTATTTTTAGCGTAGGTTGTGAATGGTTTGCAAGTGAACCCTGTTTATTAAAAAACGGACAAGCTATATGAATAAAAAACCAATTATGCTGGTGGTGATGCTGTGCGCGCTACCTGCTTTTAGTGCGTTTGCAAATGTTAAAACGTTAACCCTAAAACAAGCGTTGATAAATACCGAGCAACAAAATCCGCTATTAAAACGCTACCCTTATCATCAAAAAATACTCAGCGCGCTTAAATCTCAAGCGGCGCTTTCGCCTAATCCTGTAATAAATGTAGAAGCCGAAAACCTCTTAGGAACAAACGATGCGCGTGGTGTGCAAGGGGCTGAAATAAGCTTGGCATTTAGCCAGCTTATAGAGCTTGGAGATAAACGCCAAAGCCGCATAAATTACGCAACGGCTAATATTAAAGCCCAAGCAATACAATATCAAAATACTCGGTTAGCTTTATTAGCAACCACTGGTGAGCGATATTACGAGGCGCTTAAATTTCAAACCTTACTTACGCTTAACAGTGAACGACAACACGTGGTGAGCCAAGCTCTCAAAGCAATAAAGCAACGGGCTAACGCTGGCGCTGTATCGCAAGCCGATGTAACCCGTATGCGTTATGCACTAAGCCAAGTTGAGCTTGAGACAGCTAAGCTAAATAGCGAATTTGAGCGAGCGCGTTTATCGCTCAATGAGTTGTGGAATGAGCAACATGACTACACGAATTTCGCAGGGAATATGGCTACCTTAATACCGCTTAAATCTGAGCAAGCGTTACTCAATGCAGTTAACCAAGCGCCTGAGTTTGCCATGTTGCAGCAACAATACTTACAGCAAGCGGCCAACTTAACGCTGCAAAAAGCTAACGGGCAAAGCGACATTAATGTAGGTGCGGGCCTGCGCTACAATCAGCAAAGCGATACCAGTTCGCTGCTGTTTTCGTTTTCTATGCCGTTGCAATTGAGTAACTCAAATAGCGGTAATATTGAAGCGGCTAACAGTCAGTTGGCACTGCTAAGCAAGCAGCAAGGACAGTTACGGATTCAATTACGTCAGCAAGTTCGTACTTTGTATGCCTATTACCAAGGCAAAACATTACAGGTGCAGTTGTTATCTGAGCTGGTTATTCCACAAGCCCAAACACTCATTGAGCAAAGTTTAAAAAGCTATCAACGCGGACAAATTTCGGTGTTGCAATTACTCGATGCTCAACAAGCCCTTTTTGATTCTAAACGCGCGCTTATCAACACCTATGCAGCGTTATATCAAACGCACCTTACTCTTGAGCGTTTAACTGGCCAATCTTTAACTGAGACTTTTCAATCATGAACAACACGTTTATCGCACTATTAATATTTCTTTCGTTTACAACGAGCGTTATAAGCACACATGTATTTGCCTCAGCAGAGCATGGGCAAATGCAGCAATCCCAAAAACAAGGTGCCCATGGCGGCTTTTTATTAACCAACGCAAAGCTCACTCTTGAGTTAAAGCTGCGAGAATTGGCAGGTAAAGTTGAGCTGCGCGTATGTGGTTATGAGCAAAATCAGCCGGTAGATATAAACGATTTAAGCATCGAAATGAACTTAAAACGATTAGTAGAAGCGCCGCAAAAAATACAATTTACCCGTGAGAATGAGTACCTTGTTAGCACGCAACCCATAAATGAGCCACATTCGTTTGCGCTTTTCATTACTGCCAATTATAAAGGTGAACACGTTAGTTTTGAGTACACCCAACACGAAGGTCGCACTATGCTTAGTGAGCGAGCGATTAAAGGTGCGGGTATTGAAACGCAGATAGCAAAAAGTGGCGAAGTTGATATTTCTGACACGCTGTTTGGTGTTATTGCACCGACACAGCACGGCACAGTAGAAGTGATGGCGCCATATACCGGATTGATCAGCGATATTTTTGTCAGCATTGGTCAAACGGTTCAAAAAGGTGAGGTACTGGCCAGTGTCACCAACCGTGAAACATTGCAAAACTACAGTATTAAAAGCCCCATTAGCGGTGTGGTAACCGAGCAATATTTAAAGCGAGGCGAACTGGCAAGTACTCGCGCGCTTATGCAAGTCGTGAATCTTGATAAAGTATGGGTTGAGCTCTCAGCCTTTCCTGAAAACATCGAAAATCTAGCCATTGGTCAAAGCGCCACGGTGTACGATTTACATCATCATTTAAATGCCCAAGGTAAGGTGTTTTTTATAGCGCCTATGATGACCGGCGGGCACATTGCACGTGCCCGTATAGCGCTTAATAACCCAGATGGTCATTGGCGCCCAGGTATGCATGTTAATACTGATGTCAGTATCGATAAGGTTAATGCTAACGTGCGTGTAAAGCCTGAGGCTATTCAAGAGTTTAACGGCATGGCGAGTGTATTTGTGCGTGAAAATAATGTGTTTGAAGTACGCCCGGTTACTTTAGGCGCAAAAAATAGCGAGTGGGTTGAAGTCATCGCAGGTTTAAGCCCAGGTAGCGAGTACGTCACTGCCAATAGCTATGTGATCAAAGCCGATATTTTAAAAAGCGGCGCAAGTCACGCTCACTAGGAGGTACCATGATTAACTGGATTGTTTCTTTTGCGGTTAAACGCCGCATGATGGTGCTTGCGCTAACATTTTTATTTGCTGGGTTTGGTGTGTATAACATCCAAAACTTAGCGGTAGATGCTGTCCCCGATATTACCAACGTGCAAGTGCAAATTAATACTAAAGCGCCTGGTTTTACGCCGCTTGAAGTTGAGCAGCGTATCACTTACTTAGTCGAAACAGCGATGGCGGGTATTCCTAAGCTTGACTATACCCGTTCGCTTTCTCGCTATGGGCTTTCTCAAGTAACCATTATTTTTGATGAAGGCACCGATATTTATTGGGCGCGTCAACAAATTGGAGAGCGTATTCAAAGTATTCGCGCCGATTTACCTAATAATGTTGAGCCAAACCTTGGACCTATTGCCAGTGGTTTAGGTGAAATATTTACCTATAGCGTGCATGCAAAACCCGATGCGTTAAAAAGTGATGGTATGCCTTACAGCGCCGAAGATTTACGTACTTTACAAGACTGGGTTATTCGTCCGCAGCTTTTAAAAGTAAAAGGCGTAACCGAAATAAATAGCCAAGGTGGCTTTGAGCGCCAGTACCAAGTTGCGCCCATGCCAGAAAAGCTCATCGCTTATAAGCTAACAATCAAGGATGTTATTAGTGCACTTGAGCTTAATAACAGCAATCGCGGAGCCGGTTATATAGAGCGCTTTGACGGCCAATATTTAGTGCGCTCCCCTGGGCAATTAAAAACATTAGCGGATATAGCAAACACCGTTATTGCTAAGCGTGATGATGCTCCTGTGCGAATTAAAGACGTGGCAAATGTGTGTATTTAGGAAAAGAGCTCAGAACCGGCGCGGCTACCTATAATGGCGAAGAAACCGTACTAGGCACGGCAATGATGCTAATAGGTGAAAACAGCCGTGTGGTCGCCAAAGCCATGGCTGATAAGTTGATAGAGGTACAAAAAAGCTTACCTGCAGGGGTTATCGTTGAGCCTGTCTATGACCGTACCAACCTGGTTGATAAAACCATTGCCACAGTTCAAAAAAATCTGTTTGAAGGGGCGGTATTAGTTATCGTCATTTTACTGTTATTGCTTGGGAATATCACTGGTGCGCTTATTACCGCCATGGTTATTCCGCTGAGTATGCTATTTGCTATTACTGGTATGGTGGGCAATCGAGTCTCGGGTAACTTAATGAGCTTAGGCGCAATCGATTTTGGATTAATTGTAGATGGCGCGGTGATTGTGGTTGAAAACTGCCTTCGTCAATTAGGGATGGCTCAACATAAACATGGGCGCTTACTTACACTCAGTGAGCGTTTAAAGGTTGTCACTTCAGCCACCAAAGAAGTGTTTAGCCCCGCCGTATTTGGTATTTTAATTATTATGTTGGTGTATTTACCGCTATTTGCGCTCAGTGGTGTTGAGGGCAAAATGTTTCAGCCTATGGCGTTTACTGTTGTTGCCGCGTTAATAGGTGCACTCATTTTTGCTGTCACCTTTGTGCCGGCGGCTATTGCCGTATTTGTGCGTGGTAAAGTAGATGAAAGCGAAAACGCAGTAATGCGTGGCGTTAAAAAAATCTACAAACCACTGCTTAACTTATCGCTTAAATTACCGTGGCTGATGGTGAGTATTGCCACGGTTTTAGTACTAGTGCTTGGCTTTAAAGTTAAAAATATGGGCGCCGAATTTTTACCCCAGCTAGATGAAGGTGGCATTGCAATGCATGCGCTGCGTATTACTGGCACCGGTATTGAACAATCGGTGCAAATGCAAAAGCAATTGGAGCAGGCTTTATTAGCGCAACCCGAAATTGCAAACGTATTTTCAAAGATTGGCACCGCGGATGTAGCCAGCGATCCTATGCCGCCTAATGTTGCCGACACCTTTTTAATGTTAAAGCCGTCCGAGCAATGGCCAAACCCATCACTAAGTAAAGACGCGTTAGTGCAGCAAATTCGTCATCGCGTGAATGAGGTACCGGGTAATAACTATGAATTTACCCAGCCTATAGAAATGCGCTTTAACGAGTTAATTGCCGGTGTGCGTGCCGATGTAGCGCTACGTATTTACGGTGACGATTTAGCCATACTTAAGCAGTTTGGCGAAAAAGCCACTGGTTTAATGCGAAATATTACTGGTGCTACCGATGTTCGTTTAGAGCAAATGGAGGGCTTGCCTACACTTTCTGTTACCCCAATGCGAGACCATATGGCGCTATTAGGATTAACCGTAAACGACATTCAACAAACTCTTGCCGCTGCTGTTGGTGGGGTGCAAACAGGGCTCATTTATGAGGGCGATAAGCGCTTTTCGTTACTAGTACGCTTAGATAAGCGTTGGTCTGATGATGTCTCTGCGCTTGCGCGTTTACCTGTCGCATTACCTCAAAGTAGTAACCCTGAGCTTGCATTTGTACCGCTGGGAGAAGTGGCTACAATCAGCATTGAAAAAGGCCCTAACCAAATAAACCGCGAAAGTGGTAAGCGTAATGTGGTAGTAACGGCCAATGTAGCGGGGCGCGATTTAGCAAGCTTTGTAAGTGATGTCCAAGCGAAAATGAACGCACAACTTAACCTACCTAGCGGTTACTGGCTTGAATACGGCGGTACGTTTGAGCAATTACAATCGGCGAGTAAACGTTTGTCGTTGGTTGTGCCTGTGACTTTATTGCTTATTTTTGGCTTACTTTATAGTGCTTTTGGCTCGCTGCGTGATTCACTCATTATATTCAGCGGTGTACCTCTGGCACTGACCGGTGGGGTATTGGCGTTATTGCTACGAGATATGCCGCTTTCTATTTCAGCGGGTGTGGGGTTTATTGCGCTAAGTGGGGTTGCGGTATTAAACGGTGTAGTGATGTTGTCGTTTATTAAGCAGTTACGAAACGAAGGGTTAAGCTTATATTATGCAATACATAGCGGGGCACTACAGCGATTACGCCCCGTGCTAATGACCGCGCTTGTGGCTAGTTTAGGCTTTATACCTATGGCGCTAAATACCGGTACCGGCGCTGAAATACAACGGCCTTTGGCAACCGTGGTGGTAGGTGGAATTATGTCATCCACTTTGCTCACATTGTTAATTTTACCAGCACTTTATAAATTAGTGCATGCAAAATTTAAAAAGCTGCAAACAGCTTAGGGTCTGTTGATCTTTGCGGATTAAAATTTGTTCAAACTAGGGGCTGTTTAATCGCGGCGCGAGGTTTGTAACCTAGTGGGCTCGATAACTGCTCCTGCGTTATTCTACTGGCTTACATCCATGTAAGAATAAGTAAAAACCGAGCAAAGCTTCCGCGTCCTGCTCACGCCCCTTACCTACATCCATGTAGGCAACAAAGAGTAAATCGCCCCTAGGCGGAACCCTTAGGGCAGCGCCTGTTTGGCATTGATGCTACGTTATCGCCTATTTATGGGGAATAACCACACCACATAGGCTCCGCCTTGCCTAAATACCAAACAAACTGCTGCAAATTCAACCTTGAAAGATCAACAGACCCTAGCTAATTACCAATTAGGTAATAACGTAAAAAGCAGCTGAAGTGTCAGCTGCTTTTTCGTTTTTATTAAGTAAAGCGTGCAGTTTAATTATATTGAAACAGGTTATCCCAGCGTTCATCTAATATGGCTTTTGCGTGCTCTAGATTTATCGCGTTATATAGGGTGTTTGTGCAGGTTACTAAATGCATACGTTCAAGTTTTTCAAGCGCATCACTAATTTCAAAATCTAGCTCGCATTGATACTTAGTTTTAAACCACGTCTCTATTTGCTCATCAAGCGCGTGTGCGCTTAAGCCATTTTTAGATTTTAGTAAAAACGTATACGCAAGCAGGGCTTCTTTAATGTCTTCTTCTTCGGCAGCGTCTATCAGAGTGTGGAATACACCGGCGTTGTTATCTAGGTTTTTAAAGTAGAGATTATCGCTCAACGCTTTCATAAATTTAATTTTGCGGTTTTTAAATTTACTCCACTCTTTAAAAACAAAACTACCAAATACCCCAATACCAATCGCTAACGTAATAAAGTGCTGCTGAGTCATGGTAACGGCTTCATCTCTAAACCCTCCCCAAAATGCAAACAAAGCAAACAATAAAAGTAATGAGGCGCCCAGTTTGGTAACTAACACCACCGCACCGCCAATAAGTGCAGATGAGCCAATAATAATTTTATCAATCGGGCGCATCCGCACTTCGCTATTCGGAAACAGCATTTCTAAGTCAGCTTTTGGCACATTTTGAAATAGTTTTACTATGGTAGAACTTGGCTCAAACCCCATAGGTAGTTTATTTTTTGATTCAAAATAGGCTTTATCTTTAAAGCGAATAAATACCGCTACGCGGTCGTAGTTGGTAAAATGCAGTGGCTTTTTACGTAACCCCCAAAAGCTGGTTATGGTTTCGGTGAGTTGCGATTCGCCTCTGCGATAAAAGACCACTTCTTCAAAGTCGTCAAACTCTACCTCTAGGCGTACCTTAAAAAGCGATTCTTCGTTGAGCGCATCTTGTAGGTCTTCATTGGTGATCACTTCAAAATTAGCCGCATTTAATACGTTGGCAAAATCTTTAGCAAAATCGCGTTGGCACTGGGCTTTTTGCTCCTTCGAGACAGGGGCTAACGAGCGAGTGTCGCTATTAGGATCAAACGGTGCGTAATTGTTTTTCAGTGACTCAAGGGTTGAGTGGTAATTATAATGAATCAGGCTGGCGAGCACGTCGCAAAACTGTTTAAAAGAGGTTTGTTGTGCACTATCGGCAAGCTCTTGGCTGCACATGCCTATGATATCTTGCTTTCTAAAAGGAATAAAACGCGCAGTTTGCATAATTAATAATTGTCAGAAAAGTATAATGGCATTGAGCAATAATAAAGTACTCTGGGAAGTATTACTATTTTGCCAATGTTAAATCTATAAATAATAAGGCGTTATATTTTCAGGTTAGATTAACCTAACTGTGCGATGATGCCAGTACCCGCTAAAAATATTAATCTCAGTAGTTAAAAGGATGTTTAATGGCTATACAAAAAAAGCTAAAGCAAAAAACGCGTCAGTTTATTGAGTCTAAAAATATGCTCAGCGGTATTACGTTTGCCTCATTTTTAGAATCCACCATAGTGCCCATTCCACTTGAAGCAGTACTGGTGCCATTAATGCAGGCAAGGCGTGAAAAACTGTGGCAAATTGCCCTTATGGCAACACTTGGCTGTATTGTAGGGGCGTTGTTTGGTTATGCGTTGGGTTATTATTTATTTGATGTGATTGGCGATTGGGTTATCAACACATTCTCAAGCCCTGAGCAGTTTGAAAACGTTAAGCAAAAAATGCAGGCACAAGGTTTTTGGTTTGTATTAAGCTTAGGTATTGTGCCTATTCCGTTTCAAATTGCGATGTTGGCCGCTGGTGCAACTAAGTATTCGCTGGCACTGTTTTTAGTGGCATCTGCGATTGCGCGCTCTATACGCTATTTTGGATTAGCGTTAGTGGTATATTATGCAGGCAATCAAGCTGAGCGACTTATCAGTAAACATAAAACTAAAACCATGATTGGGTTAACTATTTTAGTTGCTATTGGCTGGGTTGTTAGCACACTAATATAAATCAATCCGTTTTATAATTTGTGGTATAGTTTTTAATAGTAATTATAAAAATAATGTAAATATCGCCTATGATGAACCCGGAAAAAGTGAGTCTAAAGTTAAGCCATTTTGTTAAAATTACCAGATTAAATAAGCTGTTAATTTTGATGACGCTGGCGTTTATTATCGCTTTCTCAATTTTTTCGTTGATGTACTTTCCCCCATTAGACATAACCCAAAACCTCTATGGCTTTACCACTGACTTTATTAATTTAGTGGTGATTTTTGCTATTTTTTTTGTAGTGCAATGTTCACGGTTAGCTAAAAAAGCGTATTTATATGTCAGTATCGGTTTAATGCTATGGATTGTAGGCTCTACTGCCGATGTGCTTGATGAAGTAATACGTCAGCCTTTTTGGATAAGTAATTACGTAGAAGACTTATGTCGCACATTAGGTATGCTAATTACCGCTTATGGTTTATTTAAAACCATGCACTTTATGCAGCGAATGCACAACCGGTTAGCGCAAGAGTTTATTATGGATGATTTAACTAAAGTGTATAACCGTCGCTGCTTTTATCAGCATGTGAAGGGGGTTGTTAATAATCCTTACACTGTTTTTATTATAGATCTCGACCACTTTAAACGTATTAATGACGATTATGGCCACGATGTGGGCGATAAGGTGCTTAAACAGTTTGCTGATAAAGTGAATCGTCTTTTTAAAGATGAAAATATTTTTGCTCGTATAGGTGGTGAGGAGTTTGCCGCTTACCTGCCTAGTTATGAGCTTGATGAAGTACTTAACTTTTCGCAGACTATTCTAGAGACGGCTCGTACTATTACAGTACAAAATCAGCGTTCTTTAACGGTTAGTATAGGTATTGCACATCGTACAAGCGACCAGACCTTTGATAATGTAATGAAACGTGCTGATCAAGCATTATACCGCGCTAAAAAAGCAGGCCGTGATCGCCTTGAGGTTGCTTAAACATCGTAATTTTATGGTATAAGCTTTGTTTGTAATTTTTTTTGGGTACTTGTTTTGTAAAATAAAAAAGGGACTGTATGGATGAGTTAATCGGATTAGCAATCATTATATCTATTGCGATTGTTGCAGGAGGCGTATGTGGTTTAGTTGCCTTAGTGCAATTAAACGGCTTAAAACAAGAGATTGCAGTATTAAAATTCAAGCTATCACAGTATGAGTTAAACCCAAATACAGTCTCTAGCGAATCCCCTGTAAACACACAACCAGATAACGCAAAATCTTTAAACCGCGCAGACATTCCTGATTCTGATTATAAACCTGCGAGCATTAAACATACGCCACTATCTAAAGTAGCAATTAAAAAGCCATCGAGTATTGAACTGCTTTTTAAACAATTACGTGCAGGCTTTGAACAAAACTGGATGACTTGGATTGGTGCTATTGCTTTGGCTTTAGGTGGCGTTTTTTTAGCCAAATACAGTTTAGAGGCGGGGCTACTTTCACCTGCAATGAGGCTCAGTGCCGGTGGATTATTTGGCATTGGCTTAATCGCAGCAGCGTATTATTTACATTATAAACGTATTGTTTTTGAAGGCTTTAATAATTACATTCCTGCAGCCCTTGCCAGTGGCGGCTTTATGACTTGCTTTGCCTTAATGTTTTTGGCTTATAACAGCTTTACCATGCTAAGTGCTGAGTGGGCATTTATTGGCTTAGCAGTGATTGCTCTTTGCGCCAGTGCAATGGCGATTAAGTTAGGTCCTTTACTTGCTGTAATTGGCATTATAGGCGCATACAGTGTTCCTATTTGGGTAAATACGGGCAGTGGTCAGTTATTTTCTTTACTTATTTATGTTGCCCTTGTGAGTGTTGCCGCAGCGGTTGTGGCACATAAAGTACAGCGAGTGTGGTTGTGGTATTTACTATGGGTAGGGCATATAGGCTGGTACTTGGTCGGACTCACTCTATTTAACTATGACACAGTGTGGTTAATAGGCGCTTATGCGTTACTAAGTATTTTAGGCTTAATCGCTATTGCACGCTTAGGCTTGGGCTTTAATACCCTTGAAGTGCGCCCGCACAGCTTCAAACGATTAGTTAACTTATTTCCAGATCACGGATTATTACTGGCCTTTATGGCGCCTTTAATGATTGCCATGCTATTGAGTTTGTTTAATTTACAATGGCAAATCGTGGCGTTGTTAAGCATCGCTTTGTTACTATTTTTAGTGTTAAAAAATAGCCGTTGGGATGCATGGCAAGGGGTTTCTTTAGTGATTGCGCTGTTACTAGTGATCAGTGCTAAACAAACTTATGCCTTTGATGATGCGTTATTTATTTTTAAAAACGAATATGGGCTAGGCTTATTACTTGCTCTGGGGTTAAGTGGCTATGGACTCTATTTTGGTAATAAATACTCAAAACGATTAGCTTTTCATTTGCTTGCTTCGTTAAGTGTGTTTGTATTGGTGGGCACTTTGTATGCGATGATCCCAAATACGGCTTTAGCAACCGCTTATCCACTTTGGGCGGTATTGTTATGTTTAATGAGTGCGGTGTTAATTAAATTTACGCAAAATAATACAACCTTATGGCAGCGTTTTAGTTATTGGGTGGGAGCAAACGCCAATATCACTTTAGCAATTACTATGCTACTGAGCGATAGCGGCCTTACCATTGCACTGGCTGTTCAAGTATTACTGCTGAGCTTATTAATAAAAAAATACAAAGTGGCTATGCCACACTGGCCAATAAAAGCCCTTGTGGCGGCATTACTTTTACGCCTTACCTTATCGCCGTGGACGCCTAGTTATGATTCTCTAACTATCTTTGGTTTGCATTGGAGCTTAGTTGTTTACCCGCTGTGTATTGGGTTATTTTTTGCAGCGGCTAAATGTTTTAATACTTCAAAACTAAAAATATGGTTAGAGGGGGCAGCACTGCATTGTTTAGCGTTATTTGTGACAACCGAAACCAGTTATCAACTGGTAGGGCACTACCCTCAGTTGTTTTCTTTAAGTTTTTATGAGCAAGTTTTGCTCAGCTGTAACTTGCTTGCTTTAGGCTGCGTTTATTTATATCGCGCGCAAAGTGCAGGGCAGCTGGGTAAGTTATACCGCACTGCAGGTTTGATTTTATCAGCGTTAGCTGGCTTATTATTAATCAATACAACGTTGGATGATAATCCGTTATTAATGCGTCTTTATGTTGGTGAAACGCCAATATTTAACTGGGTGCTTTTAATCTGGTTTATTCCGAGCCTGCTAGCGTTATGGTTAGCGAGTTTAGTTAAATCGTTAAATGCTAAATTGAGTCAAATTATACTCGGTGGGTCTGGTTTATTAGCGGTATTAGCTATCAACACCTTGATCCGCCAATATTGGCAAGGCGGCTTTATTTACCTTGATAAGGCAACCAGTGACGCCGAGCTATATAGCTATTCGGTTATTTGGTTATTACTTGGCGCATTGGTGGTGATCGCCGGACATTTAAAACAGCTGCGGTTATTACAAAATGTCGGTTTGGGGATTCTTGGTGCGGTAATCGTTAAAGTATTTTTAATTGATATGGCTAATTTAACTGGGCTTTTAAAGGCATTATCGTTTATTGGCTTAGGGCTTTCGTTAGTCGGGCTTAGTTGGTTGTTCCAAAAACTAAGAAAGCGTAATTATAGCAATTAAGCATAGCTTTAAGCCCAGTATTTTACTGGGCTTAAGCGTTTATTGGTGGTTAAGTACTATGATTAAGCAGGGCCTTAAGTTTACCTGGTTTTACTGGTTTACTTAGGTAATGAATATTTTCAGCTTTGGTTGTTTGTTTTAGCTCGGTGTCACGCACCGCGGTAATTAAAATTGCCGGAATGTCGCTTTGCCAAGTCTCTCGCAGTGTTTTAATTAAAGTAATGCCATCCCAATCATTACCTAATTGATAATCCATTAAAATAACATCGGGCGCTGCATGCGCTTTAGCATACGCTAACACAGCATCAACTTTGTCGAATAAGGTGTAATTTGCCCGCCATTTTTTCAATAAGCTGGCCATCGCGGCTAAGTTTTCAGGATCGTCGTCAACGGCAATAATATTAATCGCAGCGCGGTTGTCTACGATATTTTGATTTGTTTGTTTTTGTTGCACTAATTGCGCATCACCATAAGGCACTTCTATACTAAATCGACTGCCTTTATTAGGTAAAGAAACCACATCAATCGGCAGGCTCAATAAATCAGCCATACGTTTAACTACCCCTAGACCAAGGCCTACGCCTTTATTGTCGCCCGCTTCAATTCGGTAAAAGTCGTTAAATATTTTTGCCTGTTCAATATCGCTAATGCCTGGGCCTGTATCCCATACTTCAATCCGTAAACTGTGTTTTCTGTTTCTACAAGCAATTAATACACGGCCATTTTCGGTGTATTTAATCGCATTAGACAGCAAGTTTTGTAGTATTCGACGCAAGTAGGTAATGTCACTATGCACTATTTGCTTATTTGAGCGCACTGTAAATGACAGTCCTTTATCGCTTGATAAAATGGCATATTCACTTTTGAGAGGGTCTAAAATATCGTCAATACAAAAGTGACGTGGGCTTGGGGTCATTGCGCCTTGTTCTAATTTTGCAATTTCGAGTAAGGCCGACATTAAATGCACAGTTGAATCTAAACTGTCGCCAAGCTTATTAAAATTATTTTTATTCGTGGTGTCTAGTTGTGTTTCATCAATCGCGGCAAGGTATAAACGTGCAGCATTCAATGGCTGTAAAATATCGTGACTTGCCAATGCTAAAAAGCGAGTTTTACTATCATTAGCTTGTTCTGCCTCACGCTTGGCCAAAGTAAGTGCTTGCTCTGTTTGTACGCGGCTATCTATTTGTGCTTGTAGATTACTATTAATCGTTTGTACTTCTTGGGTGCGCGCTTCAATACGGTTTTCTAAGTCCATATTAATTTCTTCTAGCGCATTTTGAGTACTAATGTGAGTAGTAATATCAGAAAAACTGGTTACAAATCCGCCATCAGGAAGTGGGTTACCGATCATTTCATACACTTGGCCGTTTCGACGATGGCGAATAAAGTGATGTGAACTACCATTTTTTAAATGCTGAACTCGCTTATCAACATGACGGTCAATTTCACCTGGGCCACATTCACCGCGCTCTGCGTTATACCGGATTATTTCCTCAATAGGTTGGCCAACTTGTAAAAAGCCCTCGGGGTAGTTAAACATTTCACTGTAGCGCTTATTCCAAGCCACGAGGTTTAGGTCTTTATCAACAACGGATAGGCCATGGCTTAAGTTTTCTAACGAGGTAAACAGCAAGTTTTGATTAAACTGCAGTGCTTGTGTGGTTTCATCAAAAAAGTTTACCACCTCTTCAAACGCCATGCGTTTGCCCGACGATACGGTATGAATAAGTGCTTGCGCCGACGAGGCACCTAATACCCCAGTAAGCGCACGCTCGCAGTAAGCAATAAAGTCAGCGCGAGGGTGAGCATTGTTGTCGTTTAAGTCGTGATGAAGCGCATAGTGTGATAATACTTGCTGGCTACGTTGAATGCCTAAAAAGGTCTGTAGCAGTATTTTGAAGTCGTATACCGTGGCTTTTACATTTTTATTTAAGCGACGCGATAAAATAGCCTGATCTTTAGGATTAACAAAAGCAGCCGCTTGAATTTTGTCGATTAAGCGCTCTTCAGCCCCTAGTGAAAAACTAATGTAACAGCCAATATTAGCAAACAAAGCGATAAGTGTACCGCGCGTTATTAGGGTTTGTTGTAACTCACTGTCTAGTGGGTTGGGGGCATCTAAAATAGGTAGCATCAAAAATAGTACCCAACAAATGACCCCTGCGAGTAGCCCGGCATAAACGCCGTAAGCATGGCCTTTTCGCCAATATAAACCACCCACAATGGCAGGCAATAGTTGCGATACCAATGAAAAAGCAACCAATCCCATACTAGCCAGTGCACTGCCATTTCCAAACCATTGCTGATAGAAGTAAGCTAAAATAAGTACTCCGGCAATGGTAAATCGACGCACTAGTAAAATACGTGATTTATAGCTGCTGGTAATTAAGTTACGTTTAAATTTACGACGTAACATTAACGGCAATACCACATCATTTGAGATCATGGTACTTAACGTCAATGTGGCTACAACAATCATGGCTGTAGCTGCTGAAAGCCCCCCAATAAACACAAACGTAGTCAAAAAAGCATTATTGTGCAGCATAGGTAAGGCAAGTACAAAGCTGTCTGGTGATAAGCTGCGGCCTATTTCTGGGTGAATCGCAGCGGTGGCAATAGGTAAAATCATTGCTGCTGTTAGCAATAAATACAGTGGGAAGGCCCAACGCGCAGTGAATAAATGGCGCTTATCTTGGTTATCGACCACGGTTACATGAAATTGGCGTGGCAAACAAATAATAGCCGCTGCTGCCATAAGTGACTGGCCGATAAAATTAAAACTAAAAAAGTCAAAGTGTGTCCAGTGCATCCAAATAGACTCGGCAACTTGACTGCTACTTTGGGTAGGTAAATTAAATAAGCTGTATATCGCAAGCCCTGCAACGGCGGCTAAGGCAAACAGTTTAACTAGAGATTCAAACGCCACAGCGAGCATTAAACCTGAACGGTATTCGGTTACATCAACTTTGCGCGTACCAAAAAATATAGCAAATAGCGCCATCATTAACGTGGCCGATAGCGCTAAAATATCCCCTGATATCTGATTGCTGTTTTGTAGGAGTAAAAAGCTAGAGCTGAGTGCTTTTAATTGCAATGCAATGTACGGAATGGTGGCCAATAAGGCGATTATTGTCACCATAATGGCGGTGGTTTGACGCTTACCATAGCGGGCTGAAATAAAGTCGGCAATAGTGGTGATATTTTGTTTTTTACTCACCAGTACCAGTTTACGTAAAAAGCCTTGACCGAAAAAAAACAATAAAGCGGGGCCTAACAATATAGGTAAAAAACTCCAGCTGCTGGTCGCTGCTGTGCCTACTGAGCCGTAGTAAGTCCATGAAGTGCAATAAATACCTAGTGCAAATGAATACACAAACGGGTGATGACTAATACGCTTGGCAAGTGGCGTGGTTTTATCCCCCCAATTAGCCAGCCAAAACAGCACGCCTATGTAGCCAAAGGCAACAATGAGTAGTACAGCCGTCATGTTTATTTAACCTTGTAGAATATTTTTATAATTTGCCATAACTATACCCAAACTATTTCAAGATGCGAGCGTCAGTTGGCGTTTGAGGTAGTTTGGGTTTTTACAATATTTGGTTGCGGGTTAAATAGGGGGGTATACATTTTATTTATATTATCTATAAATAAAATAAAACATTGATTTTTAATGATTTATTTTAAATTGGTTATTTAGTTAGACTAATGTCTTATTCCCACGCATTACTCAAAAATTGGCGTAAACACCTCGCAAATAAATTAATTAACTTACTGAAATTAAAGTAGTTCACTTGTTGTTTACTAATTAAGCGCCTACAGTTTACGAAAACGTTAACATGTTGTTACGACTATTGTCGCAATTCAATATTTGAGTAGCGTTGCTAAATTGATTAACGAATATAAAAAACCACCCATCGTAATCTTGCGATGTTTAAAGGGGAAAATAAAAATGGCTTTTAAAAATGAAGAACAAGCAAAAGCTTATTGGGCAGAAAACATTTCATTACTGTTTAAATTATTAGCAGTATGGTTTGTGGTCTCTTTTGGCTTTGGCATATTACTGGTTGATGTACTTAATGAAGTACGTTTTTTTGGGTTTAAACTTGGCTTCTGGTTCGCCCAGCAAGGCGCGATTTATACCTTTGTGGCTTTGATTTTTGTGTACGTTTTCAAAATGAATACGTTAGATAAAAAATATGGCGTAGACGAATAGGAGCTAGTCAATGGATGTTCAAATACTCACATTTATAATTGTCGGTTTAAGCTTTGCGCTTTATATCGGTATTGCAATTTGGGCTCGTGCTGGGTCAACAAATGAATTCTACGTTGCTGGTGGCGGTGTACCTCCACTAGCCAATGGTATGGCAACTGCTGCGGATTGGATGAGTGCTGCGTCGTTCATTTCAATGGCAGGTATTATCTCGTTTGCGGGTTACGACGGAAGTGTTTACTTAATGGGGTGGACCGGTGGTTATGTACTACTGGCTATGTGTTTAGCGCCTTACTTACGTAAATTCGGCAAGTTTACCGTGCCAGATTTTATCGGTGACCGTTACTACTCACGTACTGCGCGTTTAGTGGCTATTTTATGTGCCATCTTTATTTGTTTTACTTACATTGCGGGTCAAATGCGCGGTGTTGGTGTAGTGTTCTCTCGTTTCTTAGAAGTTGAAATTGAAACCGGTGTGTACATCGGTATGATCATTGTTTTCTTCTATGCCGTACTTGGTGGCATGAAAGGTATTACTTACACGCAAGTTGCGCAGTACTGTGTACTAGTGTTTGCTTATTTAGTACCGGCTATTTTCATCTCTATGATGGCAACAGGTCACTTTTTCCCACAAACTGGTTTTGGTGCCACGCTAAGTGATGGCTCTGGAATGTATGTATTGGATAAACTTGACGGTTTAAGTGCTGAGCTTGGTTTTGGGCAATACACTGAAGGCTCGAAGAGCATGATTGATGTATTTGCAATCACAGGTGCTCTTATGGTGGGTACAGCCGGTTTACCACACGTAATTGTTCGCTTTTTCACTGTTCCTCGCGTAAAAGACACACGTATTTCAGCAGCGTGGACACTGGTGTTTATTGCTATTGTTTACACAACAGCACCTGCAGTAGCTTCGTTTGCCCGTGTAAACATGATTGACACAATAAATGGTAAAGACGGAAGCGGTACAGCGTATGCAGAGGCACCAGCTTGGATTAAAAACTGGGAACGTACGGGTCTAATCACCTTTAATGATAAAAATGGTGACGGCAAAATGTTCTACACATCAGGTAAAATCACTGACCCTAATAGCGCAAACGAAGTAAATGTTGACCGCGATATTATGGTACTAGCGAACCCTGAAATAGCCGACTTACCAGCCTGGGTTATTGCACTCGTTGCAGCTGGTGGTATTGCCGCGGCACTATCGACTACAGCGGGCTTACTATTGGTTATTTCAACCTCAGTATCTCACGATTTACTAAAACGGACACTCAAACCGGATATAACCGACAAGCAAGAGTTACTTGCAGCGAGGTTGGCAGCGATGATTGCTATTGTAATATCCGCCTACTTTGGGATTAACCCGCCAGGATTTGTGGCCTCGGTTGTTGCCTTTGCCTTCGGCTTAGCGGCGGCGAGCTTCTTCCCTGCAATTATTATGGGTATTTTCTCTAAATCAATGAATAAACATGGTGCAATTGCAGGCATGGTAACGGGTATCACCTTTACTGCTGCATACATCATCTACTTCAAGTTTGTGAGCCCAGAGCTTAATAGCCCAGAAAATTGGTTCTTAGGTATTTCACCTGAAGGGATTGGTTTAGTAGGTATGATCATTAACTTTGCAGTAGCTGCAGGTGTTATGAAAATGACTCAACCGACACCAGTTGAAATTCAAGAAATGGTTGAAGGTATTCGTAATCCTAAAGGGTCTAGTGAAGCGCATGCTCACTAATCCATATATCTAATGATATAACCCATCAAAGCCCGACTTAAGTCGGGCTTTTTATTTGTTTAAATAATGACTACATTAAATAATCGCTATATTAAATAACCATATTTCAGGTTAAGTCGCTTTTTTATTGAGGATGATTTATGAGTAGTGAGCAACAGGAAGTCGCGCAGTTTATTAACAAACAAGCACCATTTTCAATGTTACAGGACAGCGCCTGCAGTTATTTTGTTAACCATCTCGATAGTATTTATTTGACCCGAGAAAACCAAACGCAATGGCTTAACAGTGAACAGCCTAAATTATTTTTAATTCGTTCCGGGTTATACGATTTAGTGGATGCTCAAGGCGATACGGTAACGCGTTTAACTCAAGGTGATTACTTTGGTTATCCCTCGTTACTGACGGGAGATTCAATACAAAACAGTTTAGAAGTACAAAAAGAGGGCATTGTCTATATGCTCGACCAAACGGATTTTGATTACTTACGTCGAGAATATAAAGCATTCGAGCAATACTTTGTTCGTGCTCATGCTAATCGATTGCTGTCATCACATTATAAAAGTAATAACGACAGCTGGTCTGAGCGTAAAATATCAGAGATCATGACTCGCAAAGCGATTACGCTGCCCCCCGATGCCAGCATCCGTCATAGTGCTAAAAAAATGCAAGAGCATGGGATTTCATCAATGATGATCACCGAAAATTCGCATCTTGTTGGGGTGGTTACTGACCGTGATTTACGTAATCGAGTGCTTGCTGATGAAGTGGATCCCGCGCAAGCTATCAATAGTATTATGACCAATAAGCCTAAGTTTATATTTGAAAATAACCGCGTATTTTCAGCGCTGCACTTAATGCTTAAGCATAATATTCATCATTTACCTGTGCTTGACGAAAACCACAAACCGCTAGGAATGATCACCAGTACAGACTTACTACGCCAACAAAAAAGCGACCCCGTGCAGCTAATTGGTCGTATTTACAAGGCCCATAATGTGGCTGATTTAAAACGTTACGCGAAAGAAATTCCTGAGTTATTAAAAGGTTTTTCAAATAATATTGATGATATTTCGCTGATCGGAAAGTTACTCAGTGGTTTAACCGATGCGTTGACCTCGCGGCTAATTTTTTTATTTCAACAACACCATGGCGCCGCGCCAACCAGTTTTAGTTTTATTTGTTTTGGCTCTCAAGCGCGCGAAGAGCAAACACTGCATTCTGATCAAGATAATGGCTTGTTATTACCTGATGGTCTAAACGATGAACAGCACGCATATTTTAAACAGATGGGCGAATTTGTTTGTGAAAACTTAGTTGAGTGCGGCATTCGTCGTTGTCCTGGTAACATAATGGCTAGCAGTGATGCGTGTCGAATGAGTGTTAGTGATTGGGGGGCGAAGTTTTTAAAGTGGATCACCAGTCCCACACCCCAGGCAATGCTCAACTGTAAAATCTTTTTTGATCTGCGTTTTATTGAAGGCTCAACCACACTCTATAGCCAGTTTTGTGAAGAGTTGACCCATATTTCTCGCAATGATCTTTTTTATGCGGCAATGGCCAGCGATGTTAACGCTAACAGTGCGCCGATTGGTTTATTCAATAACTTTAAAACCGAAAAAACCGAGCAGCACCACAAATACATCGATCTTAAAAAGCGCGGGGTAGTGATCATTAACGATCTGGCAAGGCTGTATGCATTAAAAGTAGGCATCCGCCGTGCTAACACCCAAGAGCGATTAGACTCCTTATTAAAGTATTCATTGTTAAGCAAAGAAGATATTTATAATTTAAAAGATTGTTGGCGATTTTTAACTCAGCTTCGGCTGCGCACACAAATAAACGAAGAGGGGTTACCCAGCAATTGTATAAACCCAGATAAGCTCAATTCGTTAGAGCGTCATCAGCTTAAAGAAGCGTTTTACCTAGTAAAACAAGCGCAGCAAGGCGCGGCGTTTAAATTTGCGCGTGGGAGTTTGTAACAACAATGGTTAAGCAGCTTATTACTCGTTATTTAAAGCGCCGCCATTTGCTTGAGCAAAGTGCTTTAAAGCAACGTTACTTAGTGATTGATTTGGAATTAACAGGGCTTGATCCTAAACAACATGAAATTGTTTCGGTTGCTTGGGTACTTATTGATAACGAATGTATCAAAAACAGTCAGTCGCAGCATTTGGTTAATAAAGAGGTGAAAAGTCTAGAGCAGAGCCCCGTTTTTCATGGCATTAGTACTGACTCGGTGGCACAAGGGCAAAGTCTACAAAGCATTATAACGTCTTTAAGCGCTCACTTTAGTGACTGTATTTTAGTATTTCATAATGCCATGCTCGATTGGGGTTTTTTAAAGTTAGCACTAAAAAATGCAGGGATCACCCAGCGCCCCAAGTTGATTATCGATACCTTACAAATAGAAAAAAAGCGTCTGCTAAAACATAGCTCAGATATAAAATTAGACGATTTAACTCTTAATGAATGTCGTAAACGCTACGACTTACCAAGCTATCATTGTCATCACGCCCTTACCGATGCACAAGCTACTGCTGAGTTGTTATTAGCCCAATGCCATCAAATAAGCGCCGGTAAGGAGCTCAAAGTAGGCGAGTTGACGTAGGTTGGGCAGAGCGAAGCGAAACCCAACCTATAAAGAATGCATAAATACTTGGTTAATGAGGCAGTTTACTTTTGTTTTTATTTGTATAATTATGGGAACGTGTGATTTATTATGAATTCAAGGAACGAATATGAAACTTATCATCGCTATTTTTATTACCTTATTCCCTCTTATTACTTTTGCTAATTCAAGCGTGCCAGCTAATCGTCATATTGCAGTGCAGGGGTCAGCTGAGGTATTTGTTGAGCCAGATATGGCTCAAATTATATTTGAAGTAAAAAGCACTGAAGATACATTACTTGAGGCTAAACGTGAGCTTGATGGCCGGATTAGCTTGCTACTTGAACAATCAGACAAATACGGTTTTGGCCAAGACGATGTTTATATATCTGGTTTAAAAAGCAAGGTATACACTATGATTGGTACAGAATCTGGGACTGTTTCAGGCGATAAGTATTTAGCCCTGAAAACAGTTAAAGTCACATTAAAAGATATTAAAAAAGTCGATGAATTTATTAATTTTGCTCAAAGCTTAAAAATAGACAATATCGAAAAAATTAATGGTTTATCCTCTAAAGTTAATCAGTTAGAGGCAGAGGCAACACAATTAGCAATCGATAACGCAAAAGCGAAGGGAAATAAGCTCGCTCAAGCTTTTGGCGCTGAACTTGGCAACGTTTACAGTATCAGTGCAAATTCCAGCAGCTCAGATTACGATTATGACGCGGGCGGTGTTAAGCACATTATTTTATCTAGCCACAGAAATAGTATGGTTGCTAGTAATAACGAGAATCCATTTATGCAGCAGCAATATTTAGGCGCAATAATAAGCGTTAAAGCATCAATAAAGGTGGTGTTTGATTTAAAACTAAAATAGCAAACAGTGCAAATACCCACTAGCAGGACTAAAAGTAAAAGTGCAGTGTGTGTTGATTATGACGTTAATTTAAAGTTTCTAATGCTTGGCTCTTATAATCACAAGCAAGGTCGATTACAATACCGCCATCTAAAAGGCGACGCTGCCTTTCTCTGTACGTAACTAGAGTGGATTTTATATTTCATGGCAATCAAACTTGCAATTAATGGTTTTGGTCGTATTGGTCGAAATATTGTCCGTGCACTATACGAATCAGGCTTAAGCGACGAGATCAAAATTGTTGCAATTAACGAACTAGCCGACCCTGAAGCTATTGCCCATTTATTAAAATACGACACCTCTCATGGTCGTTTTGCTTTTCCAGTTAAACTAGGTGAAGACACTATCAGCGTTGCTGATGACACCATTGCGTTATTTTGTGAACAAAATCCAGTTGAATTACCGTGGCAAACGTTAGATGTTGACGTGGTGCTTGAATGTACGGGGGTTTACCACTCACGTGAGCATGCACAGTTACATTTGACTGCGGGTGCAAAAAAGGTGCTGTTTTCACATCCTGCGGATAATGATGTTGATGCCACTATTGTTTACGGTATTAATGACGATGAGCTTAAAAGCGAGCATACTATTGTCTCTAATGGCTCGTGTACCACCAACTGCGTTGTTCCTGTTATTAAAGTACTCGATGATGCTTTTGGCATTGAATCAGGTGCTATTACAACCATTCATGCGTCAATGAACGATCAGCAAGTGATTGATGCGTATCATCATGATTTACGCCGTACGCGTGCCGCCAGCCAGTCTATTATTCCTGTAGATACAAAATTAGCCCGTGGTATAGACCGTATTTTACCTAAATTTAAAGGTCGCTTTGAGGCCATTGCGGTTCGTGTACCGACCATTAATGTGACGGCGATGGATTTAAGTGTCACGGTTAATGCAGATGTAGATTTAAGTGCGGTTAATAATGCCCTTAAAGCACAAGCTAAAGACCGTCTTGAAGGTATTTTAAGTTACACCGAAGAGCCATTGGTATCGGTTGATTTTAACCATGACCCACATTCTTGTATCATAGATGGCACACAGACACGTGTTAGTCATAAACGACTGATAAAGTTATTAGTTTGGTGTGATAACGAGTGGGGATTTGCGAATCGCATGCTCGATACCGCGCGTGCTATGATGGCATTTAAGTAATATTTAAAACGTATTTGTAAGGGTCTGTTGACCTTTGCGGATTGATATTTGTTCAAACTAAGGGCAATTTAATCGCGGCGCGAGGTTTGTAACCTAGTGGGCTAAGTAAAAACCGAGCAACAAAGAGTAAATTGCCCCTAGGTAGAACCCTTTGGGCTGCGCCTGTTTGGCATTGATGCTGCGTTATCGCCTATTTATGGGGAATAACCACACCATATAGGCTCTGCCTTGCCTAAATACCAAACAGGCAGCTGCAAATTCAACCTTGAAAGGTCAACAGACCCTAGGTTTAGTATCGTTAACTAAGGAGATGTTCATGTCGGTCATTAAAATGGCAGATTTAGATTTAAACGGCAAACGCGTATTAATTCGTGAAGATTTAAATGTACCCGTTAAAGCAGGAAAAGTGACGTCAGATGCACGTATTCGTGCTGCGTTACCTACTATCAAACTAGCGTTAGAGAAAGGCGCGAAAGTGATGGTTATGTCACACCTTGGCCGTCCTACGGAAGGGCAATACGAAGAAGAGTTTTCATTGGCTCCGGTTGTCGATTACTTAAATGATGCACTTGAGCAAACAGTTCGCCTAGAAAAAGATTACTTAAACGGCGTTGATGTTGCAGATAACGAAGTCGTTGTTTTTGAAAACGTGCGTTTTAATAAAGGCGAGAAAAAAGACGACGAAACCTTATCAAAGCAATTAGCTGCATTATGTGACGTGTACGTAATGGATGCTTTTGGTACTGCGCATCGCGCACAAGCATCAACGCATGGTGTAGGTTTATTTGCTGATGTAGCGTGTGCCGGTCCATTATTATCGGCTGAACTTGAAGCGCTAGGCAAAGCACTTGATAACCCAGCACGCCCATTAGTGGCGATTGTGGGTGGCTCTAAAGTGTCAACTAAGTTAACCGTACTTGATTCGTTATCTAAAATTGTTGACCAGCTTGTTACCGGTGGCGGTATTGCTAATACCTTT
Organism: Pseudoalteromonas sp. MER144-MNA-CIBAN-0113; assembly: GCF_040308965.1. Lineage (NCBI taxonomy): Bacteria > Pseudomonadati > Pseudomonadota > Gammaproteobacteria > Alteromonadales > Pseudoalteromonadaceae > Pseudoalteromonas > Pseudoalteromonas sp. MER144-MNA-CIBAN-0113. The sequence goes on along the minus strand of NZ_JBEOOG010000004.1, from coordinate 45,391 downwards.
ATTGCCGCTGCAGGTTATCCTGTAGGTAAGTCCCTTTTTGAAGCTGACTTAATGGACGAAGCTAATCGCTTATGTGCAGCAGCAAAAGCTAACAATGGTGAAATTCCAGTACCGACTGATGTTGTTGTGGGTAATGAATTCTCAGAATCAGCTGTAGCAACACTTAAAGATGTAAGCGAAGTTACCAGCGACGATATGATTTTTGATATTGGCCCTGATACAGCAAACAAACTTGCAAAAATTATTGCTAATGCGGGCACTGTTGTATGGAATGGCCCAGTGGGTGTGTTTGAGTTTGATCAATTTGGTAATGGCACTCGCGCTATTGCAAAAGCGATTGCTGATTCAAGCGCATTTTCTATTGCTGGTGGTGGTGACACCCTAGCGGCAATTGATAAGTATGGCATTAGTGATAAAGTATCGTATATCTCTACAGGTGGTGGTGCGTTCTTAGAGTTTTTAGAAGGCAAAAAACTACCTGCAGTTGCAATGCTAGAATCACGCGCTAAATAATACCTTTGGGTATTAGCTAGCCGTAAAGCAGATGTGCTTATTTCACATCTGCTACAATTAACGAGTAAATACCTCTCACTTTTATTTAGTCGTTAATAATATGAATTTTAGGCCATTTGCCTTTTAATTCATGGCGCAGTGATTGCGCCAAACTAACAAATCCGTTCAAACTAGGTAGTAAAATAACTACCGATAAATTGGAGAATACCCAATGGCTTTAATCAGTATGCGACAACTTCTTGATCATGCCGCAGAGCATGGTTACGGTGTACCCGCGTTTAATGTAAATAACCAAGAGCAAATGCGTGCAATTATGGAAGCGGCTGATAAAACAAACAGCCCAGTTATTGTACAAGGTTCTGCGGGCGCACGTGCGTATGCCGGTGCACCTTTTATTCGTCATATGATTTTAGCTGCAGTTGAAGAATGGCCACATATTCCAGTGGTTATGCATCAGGATCATGGTACATCACCGGGTGTATGTCAGCGTTCAATTCAGCTAGGTTTTTCATCAGTAATGATGGATGGCTCATTAATGAGCGATGGTAAAACACCTTCAAGCTACGATTATAACGTTGATGTAACACGTAAAACAGTTGAAATGGCGCATGCGTGTGGCGTATCTGTAGAGGGTGAGCTAGGTGTATTAGGTTCACTTGAAACTGGTGAAGCGGGTGAAGAAGATGGTGTTGGCGCTGAGGGTAAACTTACCACTGAGCAAATGCTAACAAATCCAGAAGAAGCGGCAGACTTTGTAAATAAAACCCATGTTGATGCGCTGGCTATTGCCTGTGGTACATCACACGGTGCCTACAAATTTACTCGTCCACCAACCGATGACATTTTAGCAATTGATCGTATTAAAGAAATTCACGCGCGTATACCAAATACCCACTTAGTAATGCATGGTTCGTCTTCTGTTCCACAAGAGTGGTTAGAAGTGATCAACCAATACGGTGGCGAAATTCCAGAAACTTACGGCGTGCCAGTTGAGCAAATTGTTGAAGGTATTAAATATGGTGTGCGTAAGGTAAACATTGATACTGACTTACGTTTAGCGTCTACCGGTGCGATTCGTCGTCATTTAGCGATGAACCCGTCTAACTTCGACCCACGTAAGTTTTTAGCTGCTGCAACCCAAGCAATGACTGATATTTGTATCGCTCGTTACGAAGCGTTTGGTACGGCGGGTCAAGCAAGTAAAATTAAGCCAATTTCATTAGATGAAATGCACCTTAAATACTTAAGCGGTGAGTTAAACCCAAAAATAAAATAATGAGCCAATAACGGCGATACTCTCGCACTCATTATAAAAAGCCAGTTGCTTACGCACTGGCTTTTTTGATCTGTAAGAGATCAGTATTTTACTTACCAGATAAATCTGGGATCACTCGATTACTAACTAACCTTATCTGGGATCATTACTTTACTAAGTGAAGGGCTTAAAGTGACGCATTTTGTACTTTTAAGTGTCGAACATCATAATTAATGGATAAAAATCACACAGTAAATCATTGGTTTAGCTTTGTTAGTGGGTAAAATAGTGATCCGAAAAGGGATCTGCTTGATAAAACTCTGATCCTTGTATTTAAGATCATAATAAACCTGATCTAAATAGGTGCCGACTTTTATTATTAAGCCTAAAAATAGCTGCTAGTTAGTAATTTGATGATCCCAAGTTAATATCATAAATAGTGCCTTTAATAACGACTCACTTTACTGCAAACCACTTTTTTATTTACTGCTCAAGATGGTAAAAATATGACATATTCAATTTTTTGTTACTATTTTGTGTTTTTTTTAGTCTCATTTTAATTTAGACGTTACACTTTAATAAAAATGTCATACTTAGTCATAATAATGAAACCTACTCAATAGCCTAAGAGATAAATTGGAATGTCACGTAAAGTATTAGTCGTTGATGACGAAGCACCTATCAGGGAAATGTTGGTTTTTGTTTTAGAACAAAATGGCTTTCAAGCCATTGAGGCAGAAGATTATGATTCTGCAATAGCCGCAATGGTCGAACCTTATCCAGATATGGTGTTACTCGATTGGATGCTACCTGGTGGTAGTGGAATTCAAATCGCTAAAAAATTCAAACAAAATGAACACACACGCCAAATCCCTATCATTATGCTGACTGCTCGCGGCGAAGAAGAAGACAAAATACGCGGTTTAGAAGTCGGTGCTGATGATTACGTTACTAAGCCGTTTTCACCTAAAGAGTTAATGGCGCGTATCAAAGCGGTTATTCGCCGAGTAGCACCTACCTCTTTAGAAGAAGCAATTGAAGTGCACGGCCTGCGCTTGGACCCTATTTCGCATCGTGTTACCTCAGGGGGCAGTGAGCTTGATATGGGGCCAACCGAATTTAGACTATTACACTTTTTTATGACCCATCCAGAGCGGGTTTACAGCCGTGAGCAACTGCTTGATCATGTATGGGGCACGAATGTGTATGTTGAAGACAGAACAGTAGATGTTCATATTCGTCGCTTGCGTAAAGCGATTGCTACGCTTGGACACGACCGCTTAGTACAAACGGTACGCGGAGCTGGTTATCGCTTTTCGAGTAAATTATAGTGTGCTTACAATTAAGCTTACTTAGTTAAGTAGCAATCTATTAACCTAGCTCAGTCAACTTGTCTGCTAGCGTTTATAAGGTAAAGAGCGTGTATGTATCGAGTTATTAACAAGCAGGCGCTAACAAAGCGGCTGTTTGTCTATTTTATACCTTTACTTTTAATTGGGGTGCTTATTGGTGCCCCATTTTTGATGTTGTTTTTGGGCGCTTTTTCGCTACTTATGTGGCATTACCATCAACTTTATCGGTTAAGTGATTGGCTGCATAACCAGCGCAGTTTTAATCCACCAGAAGGTGAAGGGTCGTGGGAGCAAGTATTTGAAGGCATCTATCAGCTGCAACATCGTAATCGTAAAAAGCGTAACGAACTGGCAGAGCTGATACGCCGTTTTCGTGACGGTGCTGAGGCGGTGCCTGATGCTGTTGTTGTATTGCAAAACGATTTATCAATTGTGTGGTGTAATCAACTTGCACTCAAAGTGTTAGGGTTACAATGGCCGGTTGATCATGGTCAGCGTTTAGATAACCTCATTCGCGATCCTAAATTTGCTAAATATATGCGCCGTAAAGAGTTTAGTGATGCACTGGAGCTTGAAAGTGGCCACAGTGTAGAACAAGTACTTGAGTTTAGGGTGATGCCTTATGCTAACACTCAGTTATTGGTGGTAGTACGTGATGTCACCCGTTTAAAGCAGCTTGAGCAGATGCGTAAAGACTTTGTTGCTAATGTGTCTCATGAGCTCAGAACCCCTTTAACGGTTGTTACCGGCTACCTTGAAATGCTCGACAGTGATTCGCTTCCTCCGCCTGCAATGTGGAATAAGGCACAAACTACCATGCTAGAACAATGTAAACGCATGGATAGTTTAGTGAACCAGTTACTTTCGTTATCACGTATTGAAGGCGCAAAACGCCACAGTAATGATAAGGCAGTAAAGGTACCGCAATTGCTAAAACTGATTGAAACTGAAGCACAGTCTATAAATCAAGATAAAGGCCATCAACTTATTTTTAATATTGATGCGTCACTTGATATTACCGGTGCTGAGGATGAGCTCAGAAGTGCGTTTTCAAACTTAGTATTTAATGCCATTCATTATACTAAGCCAGGTGGTAAAATTGAGGTGTGTTGGCAGCGCAACAATGAACAGGCATGTTTTAGTGTTACCGATAATGGTGATGGTATTGCACCAGAGCATATAAATCGCTTAACTGAGCGTTTTTATCGGGTCGATAAAGCCAGAAGCCGCACCACAGGTGGCTCAGGATTAGGCTTAGCAATTACTAAACATGTACTTACTCGCCATGGTAGCCAATTAAAAATTAACAGTGAACTGGGTAAAGGCTCCTGTTTTTCTTTTGCGTTTTCAAGCGATAGGCTGATCTCTATTTCGCCATTAGTGACGAGTAATACTGCTAGTCATAAAAGTGTCATTTAAGAGTCACACCATTGTCATGTACTCACTTTAGAGTGAACCGCAGTTAGGAAATGGGACGAACAAACTGGAGAACCCCAAAATGAAATTTAAAAACTTAGTTGCCGCAATGGGTGTGGCTGTTACAACATTTGTATCTGCGCAAGCAGTAGCATTAGAAGACGGTATGCCTGAGTATCAAAAAATTAGCGGTGTATCAGGTAACTTTTCATCGGTAGGGTCTGATACGTTAGCCAACATGATGACCTTTTGGGCTGAAGAATATAAGCGTATTTACCCAAATGTAAATATTCAAATTCAAGCGGCAGGTTCGTCTACTGCGCCACCAGCATTAACAGAAGGAACGGCAAATTTAGGTCCAATGAGCCGTGCTATGAAGTCGAAAGAAATTGAAGCATTTGAAAAGCGCTATGGCTATAAGCCAACACAAGTACGTGTAGCAATTGATGCATTGGCGGTATTTGTTCATAAAGATAACCCAATTGAAGGGCTGCGTATTGACCAAATCGATGCTATTTTCTCATCAACACGTAAATGTGGCGCACCAGAGCAAGTAAACCGCTGGAGTGATGTTGGTCTAGAAGGTGATTGGGCTGCAAAAGACGTGCAATTATATGGACGTAACTCAGTATCAGGGACTTACGGTTACTTTAAAAAGAAAGCCTTATGTAAAGGCGATTTTCGTAATAACGTGAACGAGCAACCGGGTTCAGCTTCTGTTGTACAGTCAATTTCAGCATCACTAAATGCCATTGGTTATTCTGGCATTGGTTATAAAACATCGGGTGTGCGTACTGTTCCGTTATCTAAAAAAGGTACTAACTTTGTTGATGCCACGCTTGAAAACGTAGCTCAAGGTAAATACCCACTTTCACGTTTCTTATATGTTTATGTAAATAAACACCCAAATAAGCCACTTGGCCCAGTTGAAGCTGAGTTTTTAAAGATGGTACTTTCGCAAGAAGGTCAAAAAATTGTAGAAAAAGATGGTTATGTGCCACTTTCTGCAAAGCTAGTTGAAGTTGAGTTGAAAAAGTTAGGCTTAAAATAAACCGCTAATAATTAAAAAACCGCTCAAATGAGCGGTTTTTTTGGTTTACAATTTATGCCGATTGATATTAGTCAGCTTTACTTAAGTTTTCAGCTTGTACTTTGCATTGATTATACGCTTCGATGCATTTAGATGAGCAAACCTGTGACTTAAGGCTGTCGGTGGTTGTTTGTTGTTCACAGCTGGTTTCGCATTGATAACTTTGCTGAGCGCATTGGTTAAGTGCTGGATTACCTGCTTGGCTTTGGCACCCTGCCAATGCTGCAAAAGAAAAAGCCACTAGAGTGGTTTTAATAAAAGTTTTCATACTTATCCTTAAAGTGAGGCTACACCAGTATTAAACTTCAACCTGTATATTGTCGATTAATCTAACACTCCCTAAAAAGGCGGCAGCTAAAATAACAAATCGTGTATCTTCGAGTGTAGCAGCTTTTAATGTATCTCGTTGAGCTATCGAAAAATAATCTGGTTTTAGCCCTGCGCTTTCTAAAGTCGCTTTAGCATCAGCTTCAAGAGTAGCAAACGCTTTATTTCCGCTTTTTAGTTGCTGCGCACAGTGATTTAAAGTGTTGAATAAAATCGTAGCGGTTTGCTTTTCATCACTTGATAAATACCCATTGCGTGAGCTCATGGCAAGGCCGCTAACTTCACGCATCGTTGGCACACCAATAATTTCTACTGGTATCGACAAATCACGGGCCATTGTTTTAACAACTTGCAGCTGCTGAAAGTCTTTTTCACCAAAGCAGGCGTAATCAGGTTGGACTAAGTTAAATAGTTTAGTGACAACTGTTGCTACACCTTTAAAATGACCAGGACGTGAGCCGCCGCAATAGCCCATCGAAATACCTGGTACATCAACAAAACTTTGCACCCCTAAGCCATTTGGGTAAATAGCCTCTACACTGGGGATAAACAAAATATCCGTTTCAAGATCGGCTAAACCTTGTTTATCGGCATCTAAGGTACGCGGATAATTGTCTAGATCTTCGTTAGCACCAAATTGCATCGGGTTAACAAAAATACTAACAACGACTTTGTCGGCCAGTGTTTTTGCTTTTTCTACCAACGAAAAGTGACCGCGGTGCAGGTTACCCATAGTAGGTACTAGTGCAACACTTAAACCCGCTTGGCGCCAAGCTCTTATTTGACTGCGTAATGATTTAATTTCAGTGATTGACTGCATTATTTAAACTCGTGTTCAGCGCTTGGAAAAACGCCGCTTTTAACATCGTTACAATACTTTTTAACAGCGGCAGGCATGTTGCCTGTTTCGAGTAAAAAGTTTTTTGAAAATTTAGGAATGTAGCCTGCAGAAATACCGACTAAATCGTGCATAACCAAAATTTGGCCATCGGTTACATTGCCCGCACCAATCCCTATAGTCGGAATGCTTAATGAGTCAGTAATACGTTTTGCTAAGGCACTTGGAATACACTCAAGCACGAGTAGTTGAGCACCCGCTGCCTCTAATGCTTTTGCATCGGCAATAATTTTTTGTGCTTGTGCTTCTTCACGGCCTTGAATTTTAAAACCACCAAATACGTGCACAGATTGCGGCGTAAGCCCTAAATGCCCACACACCGGAATACCTTGCTGAGTAAGTGATTTAATGCTGTCATGCAGCCATTCGCCACCTTCAAGCTTGATCATATTAGCACCTGCGCGCATCAACTCTGCGGCATTTTTACACGCATCATTTGGATTTGCATAGGTCATAAACGGTAGGTCGGCAATAACAAATAGGTCACGGCTTCCAGCGCGAACACAGCGAGTATGGTACGCAATTTCTTGGTTTGTCACAGCGAGTGTGTCATCGCCACCTTGTAATACCATTCCCAAAGAATCACCGACTAAAACAACTTCAACGCCATTCTCATGAAATAACTTAGCAAAACTGGCATCATAAGCTGTTAACGCAGTGATTTTATTACTTTCAGCCTTCATTTTATTCAAAGTTGAAACGGTTATTTTAGACATAATATTCTCGCAGACATAAGCCTTAGTTAATTACAGCGGTAATTGTTGTAAGTCGTTAAGCGGTAGGTTATTTGCTATCTGTTTGATAGATGCGCCGCTTGGTAAAATAAGTTCGGGTGCAATTTCTTGCAGCGGGTAAACAACAAATTCTCTCTCGTTTAACCCGTAATGAGGCACCGTTAAACGTTTAGTATTTATAACCTGCTCACCAAATAATAAAATATCAATATCCAGTGTGCGTGCGCCCCAGCGCTCAGCCTTTCTGACTCGACCATGCTCCAGCTCTATGGCTTGCGTTAAATCAAGTAATTGCTCTGGCTGTATCGAGGTATTGATACAGGCAACCGCGTTCACATAATCGGGTTGATCTTGTGGCCCCATAGGCTTGCTCGCATAATAGTGTGAGCAAGCGATAAACTCGCTGTTAGGCAAGTTTTTAAGTGCAAAAACAGCATCATCAAGTTGTTTTTTAGGTGTATTAAGGTTGGCACCTAAGCCTAAATAGACACGTTGCATTATTTACTCAGCTGGTTTTTTAGTGGTGCGCCGACGAGGACGCTTACGTGGTTTTGGTCCACCTTGATGACCTAGCTCTCGCACCATTTCTTTTTGGCCATTAATATCTTGACTCAAGTACTGTGTCCACCACTGTGCAAGCTCTGTATGCTCAGTTTCACCGGCATCAACACGCAGTAGTAAAAAGTCATAAGCGGCTTTAAAACGAGGCTGCTGTGTTAAGCGATAGGCACGTTGGCCTGCACGTTTGTCTAAACGTTGTTGAATATGCCAAATATCACGGGCGCCTAACGTAAAGCGTTTTGGCACTGCAATATGCTGAGCGTTCTCACTAAGTACTTTATTAATTGCTTGGGCAAAGGCATCGTATTCAGAGAGTTGTTCTTGACGTCGAATTTTTTCAGTACGTTCAACCAATGGAAACCACAGTAACGCTGCAAATACAAACGCAGGGGTGACTTTTTTCTCTGCATTAATGCGGATGTCAGTGTTTGCAAACATTTGCTTGATGAAAGTTTCTTCAAGCCCGCCTGGGTTTTTATCCAAAATGCGGTCAAGTTCTGGGAACAACGATTTAAATAACCCGTATTTGCGCAGCATTAAAAAGTTTTGTTGTGCTTTGCCGTTTAAAAACAGCTTGAGTATTTCTTCAAACAAACGTGCCGGTGGAATGTTATCAAGCAAGCTAGCTAGAGCGGTTATTGGCTTTTCGCTTGCAGGTGCTATTTGCATATCGAGTTTAGTAGCAAAGCGCACTGCACGAAGCATACGCACGGGGTCTTCACGATAGCGTGTTTCAGGGTCGCCAATTAACTCAATTTGTTTTGCCTTTATGGCCGCTAAACCATTGGCGTAATCATAAATACAAAAATCATTGATTGAGTAATATAAGGCATTGATTGAAAAATCACGACGCTCGGCATCTTCTTCAATGCTGCCAAATACGTTGTCGCGAAGTAGTTGCCCATGTTCGCTTGATTGGCTAATTTGATTTTTGTCTTCTTGTGCTTCGTGATGGCCGCGCATGGTGGCCACTTCAATAATCTCACGACCAAAAACAATGTGCGCTAAACGAAAGCGGCGGCCAATTAAACGGCAGTTACGAAACAGTTTTTTAACTTGCTCAGGGGTTGCATTGGTTACAACATCAAAATCTTTGGGTTGTTGACCTAACAATACATCGCGAATGCAACCACCAACTAAGTAGGCATCATAGCCACCATCTTTTAGGCGATAGAGTACTTTGATTGCATTTGGGCTAAATTGTTTGCGAGAAATACCATGCTCACCTCGAGGGATCACCAACGGTTCACTGCTGATTGCGACATCTTCGGCACTGGCATTCGGGCCGATAATTTGTCGACAAAATTGAAAAAGCTTGGAAATAATAGTCTGTCTCCTAGAGAAGCGGTTGATTGACTCGCCATTGCAATCAAAATGACAACAAGTACCTTCTCATAGAGCTGTACTTACTGTTTTATGTAATTAGTATATATTTAGGCGGCTATCATATACCAGCAAGGTGGAAAAATTAAGTTGCAGTGCTGAAATTAAGCCATTTTTAACGATTTTATTTGAATTTGTTATACCCAATCCGCGAAAGAGCGTTAAATCTGTATTTCACGCGTAGTGGGAACGCGGCTTAAGTTAAAATGTGCCACGCCCCAAGCAAGTAATTGCTCTGTGGTTAAATCCATAAGTTGGTCGTGGGTTGGCAAACCTAAAAAGTTAAATACCGCTATCAAAGTTGGTTTGGGATTTTGTTTGCAAATAGCGGGGGCGTAATTTTGTTTAGAGAGTTTAAATCCGGGTTTTGCTACCGCTAAAGGTAAATGAGCAAATTCTGGAATAGGGTTATTAAGTTGCTTAAACAGACTTATTTGACGGGCGGTAGGTTCAAGTAGATCAGCGCCTCGTACAATTCGATTGATCCCTTGCTCAATGTCATCAATAACCACCACCAGTTGATAGGCAAATAAACCGTCGCTACGTTTTATAATGTAATCTTCATGGGCCAGAGCAGGGTCAACGTCAATACGCCCCTGAATAAGGTCGTTATAAGTCACGGTTGCATGGCATTGAGTTAAGCGAAGGGCATGACCCTGTTCACTGAGTTGGCTATGTTTACATTGCCCTTGATAAATTCCACCTAGCGCTTTTATTTGCTTACGAGAGCATTGGCAGGCATAAATAAGGTGTTGTTTTGACAGTGAGTTTACTGCATCTTGATAAATAGTAAGACGCTGTGTTTGATACACAACGTTTTCATCCCAATTAAGGCAGTAGGCGTCTAAGGTATTTAGGATATCGGTGGCTGCGCCTTTAACAACGCGAGTGGTGTCTATATCTTCAATGCGTACTAACCATTTCCCTTGGTTAACTTTTGCATCTAGGTAGCTACCTACAGCCGCCACAAGTGAGCCAAAATGTAACGGCCCCGAAGGAGACGGTGCAAATCGGCCGCGATAGTCAGATACTTGCGCGGTAACGGCTGTAGAAGACATGGCTATAACTTAATTAGCCGCGTCCAGCTTGTTTTTCTTTAATTTCGGCAAGTGTTTTACAGTCTACGCATAAATCAGCAGTAGGACGTGCTTCTAAACGACGAATACCAATTTCAATACCACAAGACTCACAAAAACCAAACTCGTCTTCTTTAATTAAGTTGATTGTTTTTTCAATTTTCTTAATTAATTTGCGTTCGCGGTCACGAGTACGAAGCTCTAATGAGAACTCTTCTTCTTGTGCTGCGCGGTCAACGGGATCAGGAAAGTTAGCTGCTTCGTCTTGCATGTGTGACTTAGTACGATCAACTTCGTTCCGTAAATCATTACGCCAAGTTTCTAAAATTGTTTTAAAATGAGCACGTTGTGCTTCATTCATGTACTCTTCACCCGGTTTTTCTTGGTATGGTTCTAAACCGGCTTGAGCCAATAAACCATGTCTTTTTTGGTCTGGCATAACTCTCTCCTAAATCCTTAATTTAATGCCTCAGCATTAGCCGGCGGTATAAATAACAGAAACTCATACCCTAGGCAAATTTATTTTTAAATAATCGAATTAGCTTCAACCCTGTTTACCCATATAAAAGTAGCAAAAGCAGTGTTTATACTTTTTTATTACAGTATCGGTTTATAAACTGGCGTTGTTATGTGGGCAAAAATAATAAAAACAACTTATCTTTTACTTTTCGGTTAAGTATTTTTTAGGCGTAATACAATACCAGCGTTTAAAAGCACGCTGTTCAGAAAAGCCCAGCAAAGTGCATATTTAACAAATTGCACTCTTATTTTAGTAATATTAATTGCGCTTTAAGAGCTTATTAGTGAATTGAGCAAATTAATCAGATTTTATTCATACGCTTAATTTGGCGATTCAACAAAGTTTATTTTTTCAATTAAAGTAACTTCACTCGCTGAAATGTGTGCTTTATAAGCTAATACTTCTACGCCTTGCTCAATGGCCTCGCTAAGCAATTTTGCATAGGTTGGGTCAATATGCACCGCAGCACTGACTTGTGTGATGCCTTGGTGCAGCACTGCAAATAGTAATACCGCTCGATGCCCTTGTTTTACCATGTCGATTAATTCACGAATATGCTTTTGCCCACGAACAGTTTGGGCGTCAGGGAAGTAGCCTTGACCACTTTGTGGACGATCTTCGCTCAGCAGCGTGACTGATTTAACTTCAACATAGCAATTGGCTTTGCTGCTGTGGGTAAGTAAAAAGTCGATGCGGCTGTTTTCACTGCCATACTTCACTTCACTTTGTATGTGTTGATAGCCAGTAAGCTCATCAATAACCCCATTATTAAGTGCTTCTTCGACCACTTTATTGGCGATAGCGGTATTTACACAAATAAGCTGTGATACATTATTTTGCGTCAGCTCTAATGACTGCGGGTACTTTCGCTTGGTATTACTGCTGGTGGAATAAAAGGCAGTAAAACCGGCATCGGCACAGCCCGTCATCTTACCCGTATTAGCACAGTGAGCGGTAAAAGTAGTGCCATCACTGAGCTCTAAATCAGCTAAAAAGCGTTTGTAACGCTTTAATAAAGTGGCAGATTGTAATGGCGGGGTGTACTTCATTTATGACTTCCTTATGTAACCTGAGCGCTGGATAATAAGTTTATTTCAAGTAGTTGTTTTAGCGCTAACTGCGTTGAGTTCATTTTTTCTAGAGATAATAAACTTAAATATTTTTATAGCTCAATATGTTAGCAAACTTATTAACCCGAGTTTAGGGTAAGTGAAATTGAGGTTTACAGGCAGGTTGAGGTTATTCACCTCAAGCTGTTGGGAACTTAAGCGCTCTATAGTAAACTCAACCGCACATTTAAGTGCAAGGATATTCTAACATGAGTGAAAAATTTGTTGTTCAATTAAGCGAGCAGTTGGCACCAGGGCATTGGGGCGAAAGTGCGTCATTATCTTTTAACGAACACGGCGCAACGGTTCATTTATCTGAGCAAGAAACATTAAAAAATGTGCAAAAAGCGGGTCGTACAATTGCAAATCAAGGCATTAAAAATGTTGTTCTTGAGGGTGATGTATGGTGCACAGAGAGCCAATGGGCTTTTTACCAAGGCTTTGTATCACCAAAAGTACTAAACGGTGTTGAGTTTGTTGATAACGCACAATCTGATCTTAAAGAACTCGCTGATTTAAAAGCATCGGCAACGTGGGCGCGCGAAATGATCAATGGTACCGCCGATGACATTTACCCAGAAAGCTTAGCTGAAAAAGCCGCTGAATTTATTCAATCACTTGCACCAGAGCATGTTAGCTATCAAATCATAAAAGGCGATGCGCTATTAGAACAGCAGTGGATTGGTATTCATGCCGTTGGTCGTGGTAGTGAGCGTCCGCCAGTATTACTTGAGCTTGATTACAACCCAACTGGCGATGAGAACGCACCGGTAAGCGCAGCACTTGTTGGTAAAGGTATTACGTTTGACTCAGGTGGTTACTCAATTAAACCAAGCGAAGGTATGTTGGGTATGAAGTGCGACATGGGTGGTGCAGCAACGGTAACCGCAGGTTTGGCACTGGCAATTAGCCATGGCGTAGAAAAGCGTATTAAGTTGTTTTTATGTTGTGCAGAGAACTTAATTTCGGGTAATGCATACAAACTAGGTGACATTCTTACTTACAAAAATGGCACAACCGTTGAAATTGTAAATACCGATGCTGAAGGACGTTTAGTATTGGCTGATGGCTTAATGGCCGCAGGCGAGACAGGCGCTCCACTTATTATTGATGCGGCAACCCTTACTGGTGCCGCCCTTGTTGCTGTTGGTCAAGAGTACAATGCATTGTTTGCCCTTGATAAAGAGCTAGTGCGTGAAGTGGAAGACTTTGCGTCACAAGAAATGGAAGCCGCATGGCCATTACCACTTGAAAAATGGCATCAACAAAACTGCCCATCGCCGTATGCGGATACAGCAAATAGCCGCGCCCAAAAAGGCGGTGGTTTCGGTGGTGCATCTAACGCCGCTGGTTTCTTATCTCGCTTTGTGCCAAACGATGGCAAAGGCTGGGTACACATCGATTTAGCTGCTGCATTTAATATGGGTGGTAGCACAAGTCAATGGGCTTCAGGTGCAACTACACAAGGTATGCGCACCGTAGCACGTACCCTACTTGAAAAGGCATAATCTACTGAGATTACGCATTAGTTAAAAAATAGGTACCTTAGGGTGCCTATTTTTTTATCCGCCAAACAAGCAATTTTGTTTTATTTACGGTAAAATCCTTCGCCATTACGTGTTTGGGCATCTATTTTTATTTAAACCTCGCTCAAATATTATACATACCACTGGGATCCTTACTATGTCAGAAAAGTGCTATATCACGGCTCAACAATTACTTGAAGATTCATTCCGCGTAGCGGCACAAGTGTATAAAGATGGCTTTCGTCCAGATTTTATTATTGGTATATGGCGCGGTGGTGCTCCAATTGGGATTGCGGTTCAGGAATATTATGATTACAAAGGCATAGAAACGGATCACATTGCGGTTCGTACCTCGTCTTATTACGGTATTGGTAAGCAATCAAAAGAAATCAAAGTACATGGTTTACACTACATAGTTGAAAACGCAAATGCAGGTGACTCCTTATTGATTGTTGACGATGTTTTTGACTCAGGTCGTAGTATTGTAGCGTTAAAAGAGAAGCTCTCTGAGCTAATGCGTTTAAACTTACCACGTGATATTCGTATTGCTTGTCCATACTACAAGCCAAAAAATTCAAAAGTAGATACAGTGCCTGATTACTACATTCATGAATCTGAAGAATGGTTAGTATTCCCGCATGAATTATCAGGTTTAACGCCGGATGAAATTATTGAAGGTAAATCTGATTTAGCTAAAATCCACGATATTTTACTTGAAAAGTAAGTATTACTTTAAAGACAATAAAAAAGGCCTTAATGGCCTTTTTTATTGTCTTTAAAGCTGTGCAAAGCTATCTACATAGTCACTTAATTTGGGTATATCGACAGCTTGTAGTCCTTGCGTGCTTCTTTGCACTAAGTTTTTCTCTACTAACTCACTCACTACACGCCTGTATGCACGCTCAGTGGTTGCAAAGCGCTCAGCTTCTGCATTTACCGTAGGGTAAGCACGTAACAAGGTGGGATTGTTATTCTCTGCACGTAATAAGCAGTCTTTGGCAATATTGTAGCTCAACGGCAGTAACAGCTTATCTAAATTAATTTTTTGATTTTCTTGAAACTTAGCCGCAATCGTTTGCGCCGTATATAAGCTTAGCTCGGGTTTATCGAGCAATAATGAACGCCAATGTTTTAATTCAATCAAGTTATACGTGACATCACTAAAGCAGGTTACCGTGTAAATGCAGGGGTTATTATTGAGTGCTTCAATTTCGCCAATTAGGGTATTGTTACAGTCGAGTTGGCCAAGTAGCAGGCGTCGGCCATTACCTACATCGTAACTAAACGATACAGTTCCACTTCGCACTAATACCAACTTAGTTAACGGCTGGTCTTGCTGTATTAATATTTCTTTTTTTGATTGCTGAAAACTACTGCCGGCAAACGTCAGCAGTTGATCAACAAGGTAACTGGAAAAATGGTATTGAAACATCAATCATGCTCTTCGGACAATTGTCCTATTTATTACACCTTAATGACGATAGCATTAAGATTAAGAATTTATGCTAACTTGCCCACGCCGTTAATATAATTAATAGCGTTAAATGACCTTCATTCTTCCGTGTAATGATTAAAAATTGTGGTATTAACCAGTATATTTTAAGGTTTTATTGGTAAGTTAGCTTTTTTATTTTAACTACTGCGTAGCGTAGCTTAATAATGTACTAAAATTTAACGCGTAATACTAACCTAAAGCCTAGGAGAGAACAATTGAGTTGGGAATATTTAGGTTATTTAGCATCCGCCTTATTAGTCATATCATTAACCATGACTGATGTAACCAAACTACGTTGGTTTAATTTATTGGGCTGTATTGCGTTTACTTTTTACGGTGCGGCTATAGGCTCAGTGCCGGTGGCTTTTACCAACGGCTTGTTGGCTTTGGTCAATATTTATCACATTATTAAGCTATATCGTCAGTCAAAAGTTGATACAAAAAAGGGTTAACGCAAGTTAACCCTTTTTTGTTTTTAATTATTCAGCTTTTGTGGCGTCTTTTTCGTAGCGTAACGTGCCCGCAATCCACGTTTGCAGCACCTGAGTTTTGTATAGCTGCTCAATAGGGACTTTAAAGTAGTCTTGATCAACCAGTATAAAGTCAGCCCATTTACCTTGCTCTAAACTCCCTAGCTTAAACTCTTGATGCGCTGCATACGCGCCGCCAAGGGTAAACGCACGTAATGCATCTTCTCTGCTTAACACTTCACTGGCGCGCCAACCGTTTTCAGGCAATTGATTATGATCCATACGTGTAATGGCAGAATATAAGCCATCAAACGGGTTCGCCAGCTCGACAGGGTAATCAGAACCCGCTGCAATAGTCGATCCCTGCTCTAAGAATGTTTGCCAAGCGTATGCGCCTTTGAGTTGTTTATCGGTTAAACGCTGCTCTGCCATATGCATGTCAGATGTAGCATGCACAGGTTGCATTGATGGAATTATTTTCAGGGTTTTAAAGCGCGGAATATCCTCTGGCGAGACTATTTGTGCATGCTCCATGCGATTACGCAGTAGTATACCACCGGTTTGCTTAAATACATTTTGATAGGCATCGAGCACAATTTTATTTGCTCTATCGCCAATGGCGTGGGTATTTGCACTAAACCCGCTTTTAAAAGTGAGTGTAAATAATTGTTCTAGCTTTTGTTGGGTTTCAAGCATTAGGCCAAAGTGGTTTGCTCTGTCTGCGTATTCTTCAATAAGCGCGGCACCGCGTGACCCTAATGCACCATCAGCGTAAATTTTTACACTGCGAATAGATAAAAAATCTTGAGCATCTTGATACCGACCCGCTTTAAGCATCATGTTTAAATCTGGGCTTGCTGCACTTAACATCGCTACAATTCTAAGCGGTAATGTACCTAACTCAGCGCGCTGTTTATAAACTTGCCACGTGGTTTTATCAATACCTGCATCGTGAGTTGAGGTAATGCCTAAGCTTAACAAATGTTTACCTGCGGCATCTAATGCATTGCTAACCGATTGCGCAGACGTTGCAGGCATATGCTGGGTAACCAAGGTTTCTGCTTTATCTATAAAAATACCGGTTGGTTTGCCAAACTCGTCTTTTATAATTTCTCCACCTGCTGGGGCTGGTGTGTCAGCATTAATATTGGCAAGTTCTAGTGCTTTTGAATTAACCCAAATAGCATGGCTATCTACTCGCGATAAAATAACAGGGCGGTCGCTGACGACTTTGTCTAAATCAGCAGCGGTAGGGAAACGCGTGTCGGACCATAGCTCTTGGTTCCAGCCCCGACCAATAATCCAACCTTCTTTGCCTTTGGCAAATTCGTTGAGCTTAGCGGTTATTTCATCTACCGATTTTGCGCCGCGCACATCCAGCTGTGACAAGTTTTCACCGAGGCCAATTACGTGTCCGTGGGCATCAATGAGCCCTGGTAATAAGGTTTTTCCATTGGCGTCAATTAGGGTTGCGCCCGGGAAGCTATTTTTTAAGCTGTCAGGACCTGTTTTTACAACTTTGCCATCTTTTATGACTAAGGTTGTAAATGTATTTACTTCGCCATGGCGCATTTTTCCTTTGTATAAAGGGGTGTAGCCATTGGCATTATATATTACTTTCGTTTGTGCAATTGCCACACTAGATAAGGCGCAGAGGCTTGCTAGTAATACCGGTTTAATTAATTTATTGAGTTGCATAAGAGGTATGTTGTTATTATTTGTACTATCACAGTAGCAAACTCAAATTTAGAATACCAATAGCATAATTTATTAATAGTCGAATAAGTCCAGCTTTTAGCTAGAGCAAGCAAATTCAGGGTGGGATAGGGTGCGTGTTAACAGGAAAGAATTTATTTAATCTTCTCAAATAAAGCCTAATTAACTAGGCTTTATTTGAGGGAGCTATTTATTTACTGGCGTACAAACTATATTCGCTTAATGACAATTGTGCGTCTTTGTCACGGTCGTAGCTGCCAAAGCGTGACCATAATGCAGGATCACTGGCAGTTTCCGAACGAGTTAAAAAGCCATCTTGATTACGGTCAAGTTTTTCAAATTCTGAGGCAATATAGCTGCTTGTCGCAAAGCTCATGCAGCTAACAACAGTAAGCGTTAGTAAAATAATATGGCGGATAGGTTTCATCTAAATACTCAGTATAAATTGGTGGTTAGATAGTTTTTAAACTCAGTTAAAGAAATTCTGTTGTCTTGATTTTCATCCCAATTTGAAAATGAGTTTAATAGCTGAGGCTGAGCAGCAAGCTCGCTATGGGTTAAATCCCCGTCGTTGTTGGTGTCTAGATGTTCAAAGCGTTGCTTTACATCAAGTGCAAATGCACTATGGCTAACAAATAGTAAAGCACCAATAAGGAGAAGCTGTATTTTCATGGTTGGCGTTCCAAGGCATATTTTAATTGCTGGCAGTAATGAAATAAAGCACTTGCCATAATTTAAATCCCAACATTAAATCCGTTTACACACTCCCTCAGGGATTATGGCAAGTGCTTTTAACTCTATACTAATAGATTAAACTTGAATCTAAACTTAAGGTTTAAAGTTTTGGAATTCTTTTTTAGAAATCATCTCGTTATTATCTTTGTCTAAATCGGCAAACTGCTTAAGTAATTGTTTATCTTGCTTTGCCTCAACAAGCGATATTTGGTCATCCATATTTTTATCTAAATGCATAAAACGTACATTTAATGGCGATGCCAGTGCGGTGGCACTAATAGCTAAAAATAGGAGCGAAAAAGCACCAATTAGTTGTTTCATGAATGTACTCCTTTATTTTATAAACAGCTTAAATTCGTTTAGAGATATGAGCCCGTTTTCATCGGTGTCTATCTGTGCAAAGTTCTCATGTAATAAAGCATCTTCACCTGCTTCAGCTTCACTCAATGTGCCATTACTGTCTTTGTCTAAACGATTAAATTCAGCATCTACATCAAGAGCGAATAAATGAGTACTGGTTAGGCACAAACTGATAAGTGCAGCGTTCTGTAAATTGTTTCTGAACATTCCTTGGCTCTTTTTAGATTAATATTAATGTTCTCGTAACAAAAATGATGCCAATATTTATTTTTATTAATAATCAGTGAGTTATGTTTTTTTGTGATGATTGGTGCGTAATTTTTACAAGTAACTGTGTGTTTTATGCAACAATTTTGCAGTTATAAGCGTTTAAAATTTTTTAAATCAATTGCTTAACTTGTCGCTATTTAGAGACAGCAGGGGGGTTTTATCCTTGATGGTTCAGCGAGTGTATAAGTTGAGCGCTTAATAATAGAACGTTTAAAAATAGTAAAGGACTTTTGTATGCCCGCAGTCATGGCTGAAAAATATAAAGCATTGATAAATTGGCGCCCCAATTTAATTGGCCAATTTGTAATGAGCATGCTGTTGTCGCTGTTGCCCTTATCTATAGTGGTTATTGTGTTTTTAAATGTATTAAATAAGCAATTAGCGGTCACTCAGCAAATTGTGAGTAATAATTACCAAGTAACTAAGTCGTTTAATGTGCTTAAGCAAGAGCTTAATAGTTTAGAAAGGGCAACAAGACAAAACTGGGTATTAAAGAGCGACTCACTCGATAAGCTAATCGTAGATAAATGGCAATCATCATTGCAAAACATCAATGAGCTAAAACAGCTTTCAAATAACCAAGCAAATACACACCAATGGCAACGGCTAACGGATACTTTGCAAACGGCGCATACTCAACTTGTGGTTGAAGCGCGTCAACAAGCTGAATTATTTGTGCCAATCAGCGAAATATTAGCGGAGCTAACATTGTGGTTACGTGAGGAAAATGAAGCCAAAATCACTCAAAACCAAATTAAGCTCACAAATTTACAAGCTTCCTTTATAAACTGGTTGATTGCACTTACGCCTTTAACGCTGCTTGTTGGCGGCGGTTTTTTGTGGCGCATAAGCGGGCGCTTAAAAAGCTTAACCTCAGTGATTGATAAGTTAGGCCAAGGAGATTGGCAGCAAAAAATATCGGTGCAAGGGTCGGCTGAACTCATAGAGTTAGGTAACAAGTTGCAGTGGGTGCAAGCGCAGCTGCATATGTTAGAACAACAAAAAGATACATTTTTACGCCACGTTACTCACGAATTAAAAACCCCTTTGGCTTCTATGGTTGAGGGCACTGAATTACTAGCCGATGAAATCGTTGGCCCCATCAATAACGAGCAAAAAGCGGTACTTGGGCTGATCAGTCAATCGATGGTGAGGCTACGTACTATGATAGACAGTTTATTGAGTTATAACGCCATTCGCACCAGTAAAGACAACGTCAGTGAAGTGGAATTTAATCAGCTAATAAAAAAGGTAAATAACCACTTTGAGCACCGCTTAAATGCGCGAGAACAATCGCTTATTTGGCACAATAGTTTACCTAATATTTCTCTTAGTTTACCACGGGAGTTAATTGAAATGATTTTAATTCAGTTAATTTCCAATGGCTTAAAGTTTTCTCAGCCAAACCAAGTCGTTACTATTAGCTTGAGTCTAGAAAATAACGGCCTAAATATGCAAGTAGCAGATGAGGGTTGTGGCATTAAAGAGCATGAAAGAGATCATGTTTTTGGGGCGTTTTATCAAGGTAAACATACCAAAGAGATTAGCTTACAAGGCAGTGGTTTAGGCCTTACTATAGTCAAAGAGTCAGTTGAACAGTTACATGGGCAACTAAAAATTGAGCATAATGAGCCGCAAGGCTGTCGATTTAACATTGTCATCCCCTATAAAAATAAAGGAGTTAAATAATATGTCTGCGCGTTTAATGGCTATTGTATGGCTAACCAGCAGTCTTGTTTTTTTATCTGGGTGTGAAATAACAAACACTCAAACACAGGGGGAATCAGCATTAAATGTACCCTCTCAGCCAGATAGCAAAACGAATCAGCCAAATCCCAAACCTCGGCCAAAATCAGAGCCAATATATCCCTCTGCAGCGCAAGTTATTGCTTGGCATGCCAATCAGTGCGGTGGTTTTAAATTAGCGCCTAGCAATGAAACCTACTTAGGTGAGCAAGCACTGAAAGCGTTTTTTAGTACAGCATGTTTAAAGCTTAGTAGTGACCCCAATACTGTGATGAGTCAATTACTTAAGCTGGATCAGGCGTACTATTGGCCCGATGATATAAAGCACTATTTATGGCTGCAAAAACAGCACGTATTAATGCAAATAGATGCAAAAAAACAACAGCAAGCATTGAACGCCAAAATGCAAAAAACCTTGTCGTCATTAGCCGCAATTGAACAGCAACTTTTACTACGTGAAGAAACCAAGGAGCAGTAACTATGTCAGTCACACTTCCATCAAGTGCTAAAGTTTTACTCGTTGATGATGATGCCAGCTTGCTGCAATTACTGGCGATTCGAATTCAATCAAAGGGTTATGAAGTAACGACCTGTGATAGTGGTATGAACGCATTACAACTACTTAAAAACCAAGTGTTTGATGCGGTGATCACCGATTTAAGAATGGATGAAATGGACGGCATGGCGCTTCACCGACAGTTGCAAAACCGCTACCCTGCGTTGCCTGTTATTATGATGACGGCTCATGGATCTATCCCTGATGCGGTAGAGGCCACCAAGCAAGGTATTTTTGCCTTTATCACAAAACCCGTTGATAAAGATGAGCTATTTGACAGCCTAGCCAAAGCCATTGAGATACATGGGGTTAATAATGATGAAGTCGCCCCGCAAAGTAATATTGTCACCCGCAGTGGCGCTATGCTGCATTTGTTGGAGCAAGTGAAACTATTAGGGCCTACACAAGTTAACGTGCTTATTTCTGGTGCCAGCGGTACCGGTAAAGAGTTGCTTGCGCAGGCGATTCATCAGCATAGCCATGTTAGTGATGGCCCATTTGTGGCAATAAACTGTGGGGCCGTGCCTGGTGAGCTATTAGAATCAGAGCTATTTGGTCACAAAAAAGGGGCATTTACTGGCGCAGTAAAAGATCACCAAGGCCTATTTCAGCAAGCGCAAGGCGGTACCTTATTTTTAGATGAGATTGGTGATATGCCGCTTAATTTACAAGTTAAGTTGTTGCGTGTGCTGCAAGAAAAAACCATTCGCCCAGTGGGCTTTCAAGAAGAAATTCCTATTAATGTGCGAATTGTTTCTGCAACCCACAAAAACCTGCCTGAAGCGATTAGTAATCAACAGTTTAGAGAAGATTTATACTACCGGTTAAACGTCGTAAACTTAAAGCTGCCCCCGCTGTGTGAACGCCGTGAAGATATTAGCTTATTAGCCAACTTTTTTAGTGCCAACATCGCAAAGCGTATGGAGCAAAAAGAAAAGCGCTTTGCAAACGATGCCATGCATGCCCTAGTAAGGTATGATTGGCCAGGTAATATACGTCAATTACAAAATGTAGTGGAGCAGGTGGTTGCGTTGACTCCTAGTGAGGTTATATCTGAACATTTAGTGCTTAGTGCCCTAAACAGTAATGAAAGTAACGTTGAGCCATTATCACTTAATGAAGCTAAAAAAGAATTTGAACGAGACTATGTAATTAATACCCTGAAAATGGCAGGGGGCAATGTGGCGGAAGGCGCCAAACTTGCCAAGCGTAATCGTTCTGATTTTTATAAGTTGATTAAAAAGCATGAAATTGACGTAGATAGTTTAATTTAATTTGGTTTTTAAAAGGAAGTGAGCATGCAGTTATTCATGGTGTATTTAGGTGGACGCATTCAAGGTTGTCACATAGAAATGCACGACGTACGCTTTGTGGTAGGCCAAAATATTGAGCAAACCTATACCAAACTAAAAAGCCAATGGGTGGGTGATAAAAACAGTGTACACATGGATAGCTACATGGCAGTTAATCACATTGATGGTTATAAAATCGAGGTGGTTGATAGTTATATAGAGCAAAATAAGCAACTTTATTTTGTTAACTTAGGTGCTTACAGAAGCGACTCAATGGCAGAGCAACACGACTTTGCTTTGTATGTTGCCAGTAGTAGTGAAGAAGCGAAACAACGCGCTAAAAATGACTTATTAGCAGGGCTGAGTCATCTTCATAAAGATGATTTATATGATGTTGATGACTGCTTTGCGATTGATTTACTCGATAGTCAGCTTAATATTAAGCTAACCCCAAGCGGCCAAGCACAACCAATTAAACCTGACTGGTTTGGTTATCATGTATTATAGTTGCTAAGCATTTGTTTGGATATTGTGTGAAAAAGTATGCGTTTATACTTTTGCTAGTTGGCTTAAGTGGCTGTAAATCACTGTCGGGTTTACCGCCCGTTGTTGATTTAAATAAACTGGTAAAGCAAGTAAAAAACGACCCGACTAATGTGGTTGCAATTCACAAGCAAGCTCAAAAAACACAGCGCTCTATTAAAGCGCAGGTTGGTAGCGTAAAGCAGCTTTTAGCCGCATTAGAAAGCGTTGTTGGGCGCAAGTGGGGTAAGCAAAATACGCAACAGCCTAGTGCAAAAAAATACGTTAAATACAGCAATGATTATCAAGCTCGTGCCATTATTGATTTTGAGCAAGGCACTGTAAAAGTAGAAACCATCGCGTTAAAAAATACAATAAGCTTGTTACAGCAGGCCATTGTTATGACCCTACTGACCTCCAGCGACCCCGATAAAACCGATATTTTTACCAGCGAAGCCCCCATATTAGAAGGCGAACCGTTTTTATATCAACAAGTACTCGACCAAGATAAGTTACCAATAAAATACTCTTGGCGGGCGAATCGGTTTGCTCGATATTTAGTGAGTAATCGCTTACAAAAAAGGCGTCAGTATGGGCATCTTATTTCGTCGGTTAGCTTTGATTTAGTGGAGCAAAACACCCATTTAAGAAAGCAAAAGTACAGTGCTTATGTGCTGGCGGCTGCAAAAAAATATCAAATATCGGCAGCACTTATTTATGCCATTATTGAAACCGAAAGTAGCTTTAATCCACATGCGGTGAGCTCATCAAACGCCTATGGATTAATGCAAGTGATACCGGCTACCGCAGGGCGCGATGTATACCAAAAAATAAAAAAAGTACCTGGGCAGCCAACCAAAGCAGTATTGTTTAATCCAAAATATAATATCGATATAGGCAGCGCCTATTTAAGTATTTTAAAAAATAACTACTTAAACAAAATTAGTACCGACAAAAGTAAGCACTTTGCCATGATCTCGTCTTATAACGGCGGGGCGGGTAATGTACTGCGCATATTTAATAAAAATAGAAGTGTGGCGTTTTCACAAATAAACCAGCTTACTGCAAGCCAGTTTTATAATATTCTCACCACTAAGCACTCACGTGCAGAATCAAGACGCTATTTATACAAAGTCACTAAAGCAGAAAAAAACTATCAGTAACTTATTTACTCATCATTTTCTTGTTGTTCACTTTTGGCTGCCATTTTAAAGGCTACTATTACTAAGCCAAACATAGCAAATGGGATTGCAGCTAACAAATACTCAACCAAATGGCTGTCTTGAAAATTAGCCTGTAGCAAGAAATGCCCTGCAACACACATAATAATAACCACCAAAAGGATGGGCAGTAACATAAGTTCTTTTTTTGCTGAGTGGTTTTTCATTCGCTGTTAGGTATTAAAAAATAATGCGCTATTGTAATGAGCTTAATAAAGCTTGGCAAACAACACAGATTTTTTAATGACTATTAGGTATGATTAACATCAAAGAAAAGCTTAAAAGTAGTGGTTGGGAATAAAGTGCAACAGAGTTTAAAGCAAGTTTACCTAGTGGGTGGAGCAGTGCGAGATAAACTGCTAAACATACAATCAAAAGATAATGACTATGTTGTTATTGGTGAAACGCCAGAGACAATGGAAGCGCTCGGATTTTTACCCATTGGCAGCGATTTTCCGGTTTACTTACACCCAAACACTAAAGAAGAATATGCACTAGGGCGCACTGAGCGTAAAAGTGGTAAAGGTTATACCGGCTTTGTGGTGGATGCCAGCCCAAACGTAACTCTTGAAGAAGATTTAGCACGCCGAGATTTAACCATTAACTCTATGGCACTAGATGAAAACGGCACTATTATTGATCCATTTAATGGTCAAGCTGATTTAAAAAATAAAATACTGCGTCACACCACCCAAGCATTTGTAGAAGACCCTGTTCGGGTATTGCGTATTGCTCGCTTTTTAGCCCGTTATGGTAGTGACTGGTCTATTCATCCAAGTACTACTGCATTAATGCATGAGCTTAAAAATAAAGGCGAGTTGGAACATCTAGTACCAGAGCGAGTCTGGCTTGAAACAGAAAAAGCGCTTGGTGAAAAGCATCCTGAGCTTTATTTCCAAGCATTAGATGGGTTAGGTATTTTTCCTGAAATTGAACAGATGAAAAACACTCCGCAGCCGGCAAATCATCACCCCGAGGGCGATGTGTTTGTCCATACCATGCTAGTGCTTAGACGAGCAGCCGATTTAGGCTTTAACCTAGAAACGCGGTTTGCCGCCTTAACCCATGATTTTGGTAAAGCACTAAGCTATAAAAAACGCGGTAATTTACGCGGCCATGAACGTGAAGGGGTTGCTGTAGTTGAGGCGTTTTGTGAACGTTTAAAAGTACCTAATCGCTTTCGTGATATAGGCGTGCTTACCAGTGATAACCATACCCTTTGTCACACACTTGAACAGTTAAGACCGCAAACTATTCATAAATTAATCGTCACTAATTTAAATGCGCTAGTGCATCCAGAGCGTTTTATTGCTTTTACTCAAGCGTGCCAGTGTGATGCACAAGGACGAGGCGAAACGCTGGTGGATAAGCCCTATCCACAAGCCGCTAAATTACGTGCTATTCACAACGAACTACAAAAAATGGATAAAAAACAGATAGTGCAAGACGCGCTTAAAAGCGGCAAAAAGGGCCCTGAAATAGGCGAAACGGTCAAGCAGGCAGAAATAGACTGTATTAAAGCGTTTTTACAGCTTAATGGCTAACTTGTAAGGTTTGTGTAGTTAAGCACTACGAGCTAAAGCCTCAGCTTGCATGGCTTGTTTATTACTTACCTTGTGCTTTTTAGTCGCGCCCTGTTGAGCATGGTTATTGGCTACATTAGGACGATATAAATCGAGAATAAACTCTATTTCTTCGGGTTCTAGTAACTTTTTCATTTTGACTCCTCCTAGGTGAGTAGACTAAGACTGAGCGAATGAATTAAAAGTGAATCGTTACACTTGAGTGTGAATTAAATTGTAACTGCAAAGCTTTAAAATAAAGCGGTTTATAATTAAACCGCTTTTTGTTTAATTATTTAAAGGCAGGTTCACGGTAAACACCACCCCATTGCCTTGCTCATTATTGTGCGCCGTTACTGTGCCTTTGTGGTAATCACATACCAGTCTGACAATATAAAGCCCTAAGCCTAAATGCGGTTGTTGCTGCATTTGTTGGCTGCGCACCGATACCATAGAATCAAAAATATGTTCAGTAAGTCCCTCAGGCAATAAAGTACCTGTATTACTTACCGTTAATGTTGCTTTGCTTTCATTTTGCTTAAGGCTGACTTCAATTGCTGTGTTAGCTTCACTAAATTCCAAGGCATTATTAATTAGCTTATCGAGCAGTTGCGCTATAAATTCAGGGGCACCTTGCATCAACAGTGTGCTTTGGCAAATGTTGAGTGTAAATAACTGGTTAGGATAAGTAAGTTGGTAGCCCTGCATACAGCCACTAATCACTTTTTGTAAATCAAACGACTCCGGCTCATTGCTTTGAATACTTTGCTCAAGGCGGGTTGCCTCGCTCATGGTGGTAATTATTTTTCCTAAGCGCTCAACCCCTTCGCTAGCACGTTCAAGGTATTTTTGACTCAGTTCACTTTGCTGCAAGCTTTGTAAGTTTTCAAGAGATGAACGGACAACCGCAACCGGTGTGCGCAGCTCGTGAGATAAGCGCGACGACATATTTTCTAAATAATCGGTATAGCCACCAAGTCGGCTCACTATATTTGAAAAGCTACGCGACAGGTCGCCAATTTCGTCATTGGCATCGCTGTAATTTATATGACCTGTTACTCGTCCTTGCGCATCAATGGCTTGCTCTGCTGTGTCTCGCAGTCGTCTAATACGGCTCGATATACGCGAAGCAAAAAAGAACAAAGTGACTGTGCCAATTAACATGACCGCTAAAATCACATTAAATAGTTTTTCCAGCGATTTATTACGCAGTGTACGCACGCCATTGGTGGTTTCTTCAGCTATAACTGCTCCAATCACCTTATCCTCAATCCAAATAGGATACGCAGCCGATAATATCACCGCTTTATTGTCGGGGGTGAGTCGCCACGACGATGCGGATTGGCCTTTGAGTGCTTTGGCTAAATGAGTGCCTTGCATTGAGGCGACATCGTGTAGGGTGTCTATAAACTCATCTTCGGGACGGGTTAAAATTTTATAGTACAAAGGATGCAAATAGGTTTGTTCAAAGCGTTGCCATGCGGTTTTTGGCGCTTGATTTTTTAGCCCATCAGCCCATACGCCATCGGCATTTTGAATACTGCCCGATTGCGCTAAAACACGGTGATGATTATCGACCACCCAAATGCGACTGCCGCTGTGGCCCATGCCTTTTAATATACGGTTTATCTCAGGGGAGGGCACCAGTACTGAGCCTAAATCATTTGGGTTATTTAAGTTGGATGTAGACATGATATTAGGTGTTTGGTTTGGTTGTTTACTATCAACATCGGCAATGGCAAACCCCAGTTTATTGCCAAGCATGCTCAAAGGAAAGCGCAGTTCAAGGTTGTAACCTGTTTCAGTTTGTTTAAAAAAGCCCTGAATTTTAGTAAAAGGCATTTTACTGTTGGCATCAAATGCGTTGACCCAGCCATCTTGGCGCGGAGCAATAATATAAGTATTAAATAGCCCATCAGGATTTTTTAGACCAATTTTTATGTAATCGTTATTGGTAATGCTGAGGCTGTTTTTAGCACGGTAAATTACAGTGTCATCTGTGACTTTAAATAAAGCATATAAGTAATTATCAAACTTACCCACCATGTGCTCAAATGATAAGTCGCTCAGTTGATGGTTATCATTGGCTGTTTGTAAGTAGCGTTTATCATAAAGCCAAAACAGCGATTGATAAGCGTCCCAGTCGTTGAGTTTGCCATCGAGCTGAATCGGGCTTTTTAAATTATAAGCATAGAGATCGCGACCTTTTACAACTTGATCTAAAAAGTTGGTTTGTTCGTCAAATAAAGCGGGGCGTTCATGCAGGGCCGTGGCCAGTGCGCGTGTAGTGCCTACCAACGTTTTTTCTTGGCCTTGGCGTAAAAACTTTTCCATTTCCCATACATATTCGTAGCCAAGCCATGGCAACAAAAACAAAAAGCACGAAAGTAGGATAAATTTACTGCGTAGGCCAAATCTCAGCATGTGGGTTGCTCCCACCTATAGCCCATGCCATACACGGTATCTATACAGTCAAACTGGCTATCGAGTGCTATAAACTTTTTACGAATACGTTTTACATGCGAGGTAATGGTGCTGTCGTCTACATAAATTTTAGCATCACTCATTAAATCGTTACGGCTTTTAACGTGCCCTGGTCGCTGGGCGAGTGAGTGCAGCATCCAAAATTCAGTTACGGTTAAATCAACTAACTGGTGTTGCCAAAGCACCTGCATACGTTGCGTATCGAGCGTTAGTTGGCCGCGTGTTATCAGTGCGTTAGCATCGGCGGGTTGCTCTAATGCTTCCATACGGCGAAATAGCGCGCCAATACGCGCAGCTAAATGGGCTAAGCTAATATCTTTGGTTAAGTAGTCGTCGGCGCCCATGCGCAGGCCACATACGGTGTCTATTTCGCTGTCGCGAGCGGTTAAAAAAATAATCGGTAAGGTTTTAGACAGTGAACGCAGTGTTTGGCACAGTAAAAAGCCGCCATCTATTTCATGGCCTAAACCAATATCAACAATGGCTAAATCGGGAAGCGCTTCTTTAAAGGCCGCTTCTGCTTGAGCGCGGTTTTCATAACCACTCACCTGATAGCCTTGAGCGCTCAGCATTTCTATGTAGTTTTCGCGGATTGCGGTTTCATCTTCAATGATAGCTATTTTCTTCATTTTTATTAATTACTCATATTGACTTAGGCGCACTATAGCGAAGTTTTTGCGCTAAGTACGGTTAAAAACACAATTGCCATTTTTTTGCCACAATTGCTCAGCAGTTTGTCATTTTTGATCCCCTTTGTTGCCACTTCATGGTGTTTTAATACAACTATTGAAATTACAGATACAACGCAAGTGCCAACCAATAGCTTGCCAACCATTATTAATAGTAAGGAATAGACCATGAAGAAAACATTAATCGCACTCACACTTGTTAGCACTTTTTGTACGCCAGTATTTGCCGCGGATACTCCATCGAAAGAAGCAAAAAAGGAAACCATAGTCGGCCTAAGCACCGGTGCCATTATTGGTGGCGTTGTTGGTGGGCCTATTGGCGCGTTTGTAGGTGCATTTGCTGGTGGCTTAATTGGCGATGCCAAGGTGGCTGAGCAAACTATTGCCGAGCAGCAACAAGCTTTAACAGTTATGGCAGAGAAAACCAACGACTACCAACATGTTCTTAATCATAACAGCCACCTAGAGGCGCAACTTGAGCTGCTGGCTCAGCAAAATGAGCAACTAACGCAATCACAGCTTAATAATTTATTGGCGATGACAGTGCAATTTAAAACAGGCTCTAGCGATATTGCTCCTCATTTTGCCAAGCAGCTTGATCAATTGGTAGCGTTATTAAAAAGCCAACCGCAACTCGCGCTTGATTTAAGTGGCTTTGCCGATCAGCGTGGTGAAGAGCAAGCAAACTTATTACTTTCAAAAGCCAGAGTAAACGCCGTACAAAGTTACTTAATTAAACAAGGTGTAAGCCATACACGTTTAAGCGCACAAGCATTTGGCGAGCAGCAAAGCATAGCAAACAGTAACACCCTTGAAGATAACTTTTTTGACAGACGCGTTACTCTCACTACCCGTGCGTTAAATCAGTCAAGTAATCAAACAGCAAGCAATTAACAGCGTGCGTTCGAGGGAGTGATTTATGTTGAGTAAACCCACCAAAGTGCTTACCAAGGTAAGCCTTTTTATTTTTATTATTATCGTGCTTTTGGCCAGCTTTAAAAGCCATGCACAGTCGCCAAAACTATCTTTGTTTGATAGCCAAGGAGTGGCGGTTAACCCTGGGGTTATTTTAAAAAGCGATGCAAAAATGACCCTAACAGGGCTAATTAATCATGTTGTAGTAACGCAGCACTACATAAATGAAAATCCTTTTGCAGTAAATGCACGTTATGCTTTTCCTTTACCCGATGAAAGTGCCGTGCAAGCAATGACCATGCGTATTGGTGAGCGAGTGATTCACGGTAAAATAGCAAAAAAACACCAAGCAGAAAAACAGTATCAAGCTGCCAAGCAAGCAGGGAAGCAGGCCTCTTTGGTTCGTCAGCAGCGTGCAAATATGTTTATTACAAATGTGGCGAATATAGGGCCTGGTGAAGAGATTGTTATAACGCTTGAATATCAAGAGATTATTGATTACCAGCATGGAACCTTTGCGATTCATTTTCCAACCACAATAACGCCACGCTATCATGCAACAACAGGGAAACTGAACGAAGAGCAAGATAAGCGTACGGTAAAAAGTGATCATACATCTTCGTTTACTCCACAAGGATGGTTAAGCCCTATTTATACAAAGCAAACCAATGAGGCGGCTAATGCCAGCGATTTAAGCTTAACAATTAACATGGATATAGGCTTAGAATTGGTTGATATAAACGCTAAGTACCATCAGGTAAATATTGGAAACTCTGCGTTTGGGCAATACAGCATTGTGCTAAAACCACAGCAAGCAATAAATAAAGATTTTGTACTGGAGTTTAAGCCACTACAAAAAGCGCAAGCTCAAGCCGCACTTTTTACTCAGCAAGCAAAAAATGGTGAGCAGTTTGCGTTAGCGATGTTGATGCCGCCAAGCGATCAGTTTACCCAGTCTGAGCGTTTGCCGCGTGAAATGGTGTTTGTGGTTGATACCTCGGGCTCTATGCATGGGCAGTCTATGGAGCAAGCTAAAAAAGCATTGTTTTACGCACTCTCGTTACTTGATAGTGATGATAGCTTTAATATTATTGGCTTTAATAATCAGGTTACTGCCATGAGTGATACCCCTTTGGTTGCTAGTGACTTTAATTTACGCCGTGCAAGGCGTTTTATTTATAACTTGCAAGCCGACGGTGGTACTGAAATACAAGGTGCGCTTGATGCCGTACTTAATGGTGCGCAGTTTGAGGGTTTTGTACGCCAAGTGGTGTTTTTAACCGATGGTAGCGTGAGTAACGAAGATCAGTTATTTAAAAGTATTGCGCGCACTTTAGGTGACAGCCGCTTATTTACCGTCGGTATTGGTAGCGCACCTAATCGCTTTTTTATGCGCCGCGCTGCTGATATAGGTAAGGGGTCTTATACCTTTATTGGTAGCACCTTTGATGTGCAGCCAAAAATGCAGCAGTTGTTTGATAAACTCGCTCACCCGGCGATGACTAATTTAGCGTTAACAAATACAAATGGAGATAGCTTAGATTTTTGGCCCTCCCCATTACCGGATCTGTATTTTGCTGAGCCTATTATGGTGGCTATTAAATTAGATAATACCAATACAATTACTTTTACTGGGCAAACAACACATGGGGAGTTTAAGGTTAAGCTTAATTCGCAAGCAAGCTCAAAAGCCACAGGAATTGATAAGCTCTGGGCACGTCAAAAAATAAAGTCATTATTGCTATACAACCAACAAAGTGAAGTAAAACAGCAAGTGCAGCAACTTGCGCTTGAGCATCAGTTACTTAGCCCATTTACTGCGTTTATTGCCATAGAAGAGAGCACCATTAAAGAAGTTGCTAAACAAACTACACAAGTGGCTAATTCAATGCCGCAAGGAATGAGTATGCGCTTGCCGCAAACTGATGGGCAAAGCAAAATGCATATTGTGTTTGGAGCTTTAATGCTACTAGGTGGCCTGTTGTTAGTAAGGCGCTGTAAATGAAAAAGTGGTTGAGCATAGGTTTACTAGCCTTAGGACTGACCTTATTTGGTCATGGTGCATATATGCAGGCAAAGGCATGGCTTGCACAAGTGTTAATAGAGCAAGCATGGCAAACAGCCCTTAAATCACCCAATAAAAAAATTAAGCCGTGGTTTTATGCTGATAGTTACCCAGTGGCACAAATAATATGGCCAAAGCATAATAAACGACTAACCGTGCTTAATGGTGCAAGTGGTAGAAACTTAGCGTTTGCGCCGAGCCACTTTTTACCAGCTGGGGAGTTAGGTGGGGCTGATGTTGGTAACTCGCAAGGAGCACTTATTGCTGGCCACAACGATACCCACTTTGCGTTTTTAAAAAACGCTAAAGTGGGGGAGCAATTTTCTCTACAACTTAAAAATGGCCAAGTGCAGCATTATTCAGTAACACACGTTGAGGTAATTAATCAGTACAACACCGATTTTTTGCAGCAATCAGGGTTGTATTTATTAACCTGTTACCCTTTTGATTCACTGGCCTCGGGTACCGATTTAAGATGGTTAGTGTCGGCAGAAATATTCTCACCCGAAGTTGAGTTAGGAATATCGACCACTAGTTCTTGATGGCGTTGACTAATCATTACGCCTATAAACACCACAAATATGCTGATCCACTGGCCAAGAGTCAGTACTTCGTTGAGGATAATGGCTGACAAAATTAAAGTGAAAATAGGGATTAAATTAGAGTAAGCCGCGGCGGTTAATACCGACACTTTACTAATCGCATAGTTGTACATGCCGTACCCACCCAAAGTAACACAAGAGCCTAAGTACAATATGCTCATTAGTGCGGTTAAATCGTGTTGGTTTTCACTGGGTAGGTCAATAAATAGTAAAAACGGAGCAAAAAACAAACTACCACTCACGCCTTGCAGAGCAATCAATGTGAGTGGGGAGTAGCGGTTAGCTAAATGCTTTATACACACGGTATAAAATGCAGCGCACACCATGGCCATTAATTCTAAAAAATTCCCTAATAACGGGTTTGGTGCTTGGCTTGAACTGGGTGAAAGTAGGGTCAGTAAAATACTGCCGCCAATGCACAGTGTAAAACCCACCACAATAGCTTTACTAATGTATTCTTTGAGCATAAAAAAGGCTAATAACGCCACAATAATAGGTAAGCAAGACACAATAACCCCCGCCTGAGAGGCTGAGGTGTACTCCATTGCGTGGCCTTCAAATAAAAAGTACAAGCAAGGCTCTGCCAGCGACATACCTAATAAATACTTCCAATCGCCTTTTAAATATTCAAAACGAATTACGTAACGCCACAAACATAACGAAATCAGTAAAGTGGTGAGCATACGCAAAAATATCACCAAGGCCGGATCATAAATCGCAATCGCGTATTTAAGTGCAATAAAGGAGCTACCCCACAAAAAGGTGGCAATAATTAAACATAAACTGGCAGGCATAAGGTGTAATTTAATCGGTTGAATATAGTGCGATCCTAGCACGGCGACGGTGTGATTGAATATTTTTTACTTGTTCAAAAATACCGAACTGGTATAAATAAATTCATCATTTATTGCACTAAGTAAAAAACATGCAAAGGGAACAGGTCGTAGTTGTAAAGCTAGGTACAAGCGTACTCACTGGCGGTACCGATAAGTTAGACAAAGCACATATGGTGGAACTTGTTCGCCAATGCTGTGAGCTAAAAAAGCAAGGTCACCAGGTTATTTTAGTTTCTAGTGGTGCGGTTGCCGCAGGTCGCGAACAGCTATTAAAACCCTGTGGGCGCACATTAATAGACAAACAAATGTTGGCCGCCATTGGACAGGGGCAGCTCATTCATATTTGGCAAAGCTTATTTGCGTTGTATGGTGTTAACGTGGGGCAAATGCTACTAACGCGCGCGGATGTTGACGACAGAGAGCGTTATTTAAATGCCCGCGATACCCTCAATGCCCTATTAAATTACGATGTAGTACCGATCATTAATGAAAATGACGCAGTTGCTACTAGCGAAATAAAAGTAGGTGACAACGATAACTTGTCGGCATTGGTGGCTATTTTAGCCAATGCCGATAAGTTACTGCTACTGACCGACCAACAAGGGTTATTCACCAGCGATCCGCGCACCGACATTAACGCCACCTTGATTGACGAAGTTACCCATATTAATGATGAGTTACGCCAACTTGCGGGTGGCAGCGGTACGAACCTAGGCACAGGGGGTATGGCAACCAAATTACAGGCCGCAGATATTGCCAGAAGAGCTGGGGTTGAGGTGATTATTGCCAAAGGCGCGGATGAAAATGTGATTTTAAAATGCATGAGCGAGCAACTACCAGGCACCCG
The DNA here is from genome assembly GCF_040308965.1 of Pseudoalteromonas sp. MER144-MNA-CIBAN-0113. Lineage (NCBI taxonomy): Bacteria > Pseudomonadati > Pseudomonadota > Gammaproteobacteria > Alteromonadales > Pseudoalteromonadaceae > Pseudoalteromonas > Pseudoalteromonas sp. MER144-MNA-CIBAN-0113. Next base: position 11,249 of record NZ_JBEOOG010000004.1, on the reverse strand, counting down.
TTTTTTAAAACTTACCGCGCCTAAAGATGGTCGAAAAAAATGGTTATTGGCAGGGCCTAAAAGTAGTGGCCAAATTTTAATTGATGCCGGTGCGGTGCATGCATTGCAATCTAAGGGGGCTAGTTTACTTGCTAAAGGTATTACGCGTGCAATAGGTGAATTTGAACGTGGAGATTTAATTAACTTAATTGATGTAAACCAGCAAATTATTGCACGGGGGTTAACGCGCTTTAGCCATCTTGAAATCGATAAAATAAAAGGCGCACATTCTAATCAAATCAGCCAGTTACTTGATTACGATAGCGGCGTGGAAGTGCTACACAGAGATGATATGGTGGTGTTGTAATTAAGCACTTTTTTAACGATATAGCGCAACGTATAATCCGCTTATAGTGTTGCGCTTTTTTGTGTTAAAATCTTGCACCTTAAATTTGTTGTAAAGAGTATTGAAGATGAAATTAGTTCGCTGGGTTTTAGGTTGTATCATCTTATTTTTTAATTTTGTTTTTACGCCGCGTAGCAAAAAACGTGATCCGCAAGAGCAAACTAAGCTTGATCAGCAAACCGCACAATTTAAGCTCTATCAATTCAAAGCATGCCCTTTTTGTGTAAAAGTGCGCCGTTCAATTAAGCGTGAAGGCTTAAAAATTGAAACACGCGATGCAAAAAATGATGAGCAATACCGCCAAGAGCTATTAGACCAAGGCGGAAAAGTTAAAGTACCTTGTTTACGTATTGAGCAAGATGGCCAAGTAAAATGGCTTTATGAATCAAACGATATTATTGCTTACTTAAACAAAGTAGCCGCTTAAAATATTTATTGGTATTTCATACCATCTCACTTATTAAAAGAGACATTACCATGACAATTCGTACCCGTGTTGCTCCGTCGCCAACTGGTGACCCGCATCTTGGCACCGCTTACATTGCCTTATTTAACTACTGTTTTGCTAAACAGCAAGGCGGTGAATTTGTACTTCGTATTGAAGATACTGACCAAGTTCGCAGCACACCTGAATCTGAACAAGCCATCATGGATAGCTTACGCTGGTTAGGCCTTGAATGGGATCATGGTCCTGATGTAGGTGGTGAGTTTGGTCCATACCGTCAATCTGAACGCAGTGATTTATATAAAAAATACGCTCATCAGTTAGTTGAAGACGGCAAAGCATTCTACTGTTTCGCAACCAGCGAAGAACTGGACCAAATGCGTGAAGAGCAAATGGCCGAAGGTCTGCGTCCTAAATACGATGGTCGTGGCTTAAACCATACAGAAGACGAAATTAAAGCAAACCTAGCTGCTGGTAAGCCGTACGTTATTCGTATGAAAATCCCAAGCGAAGGTACCTTTAAGTTTAACGATTACCTACGCGACGAAATTGAGATCCCGTGGGAAAACGTAGACATGCAAGTGCTATTAAAAGCGGATGGTTTTCCAACGTACTTTTTAGCTAACGTGGTGGATGATCACCATATGCAAATTAGCCACATTTTCCGTGGTGAAGAGTGGATAAACTCAGCGCCTAAGCTATTAAAACTGTATGAAGATTTTGGTTGGGAAGCACCGGTACTAGGTCACTTACCATTATTGCGTAATCCAGATAAATCAAAACTGTCTAAGCGTAAAAATCCAACGTCTATTAATTACTACAAAGAAATGGGTTACTTACCAGAAGCGGTACTAAACTACTTAGGCCGTATGGGTTGGTCAATGCCTGATGAGCGTGAAAAGTTCACCCTTAATGAAATGATTGAACATTTTGACATGAAGCGTGTATCGCTTGGTGGCCCAGTATTCGACGTAGACAAGTTAAGCTGGTTAAACGGTATGTGGATCCGCGAAAACTTAACTGATGCAGAGCTAATGCAGCGTTTTGTTGACTGGAAATTTAATGGCGACATGCTGGCTAAAGTCTTACCTGAAGCTAAAACGCGTATAAATACACTCTCTGACATGGTTGATTTAGCAGGGCACTTTGTAGGCGGCATCCCGACTTACGACCCAGCGCTATTAACAGCCGGTAAAGCTGATGAAGATGTTATTCGCCAAGCATTACAATTTTTTGTATGGCAGTTAGAAGGCTTACGTAGCTTTGAAAAGCCAGCTATTTTTGCAATTGCAAAAGAAGTAGCCACTTTCCACGAGCTTAAAATTAAAGACTTCTTAGAGCCTATATTTGTGGCTATTACCGGCAAAACATCATCAACTTCGGTATTAGATGCAATGGAAATTTTAGGATCTGACCTATCGCGTGCACGTTTACGTGTTGCGCTTGCCCATTTAGGTATTTCTAAAAAGCAGGCTAAAAAGATAGAACGCGCATACCGCGATTACCCAAGTGCGTAATCGCGTATACAGATTCAAAAGCCGCTTAATTTAAGCGGCTTTTTTGTGCCTGTAATTCTAAGATGGAGTTGCCAGCATAGGGTAAGTAAATAAGAAAAAATGAAACACGTTAACGAGCCAATGACATAAAATGGCCCATTCTAATCGGCTTGTTTTATAGTAAATATAGCCATAACCAAAACCTGCAACGGCCGCCACAAGCATATAATGAGTACCCGCTGAAAAGTGTGCCAGTGAAAATACACAAGTACTGATCACCGGTGCGAGCAGTGCAAACCTGCTCGGGGTTATTAGTTTTGAAAGCTTAGTTTGTATCACTCCCCTAAATAATGCCTCTTCTGCAACGCAGGTAAAAAGTAGGTTGATAGCTATAAATAACAACCAAAATTCAGGTACTTTTGGCGCAAATTCAACAAGGCCCAATATTAAAGCAGTTATAAGCGCCGCTAAAATGGTGATAGTTATAATTAAAATAGGGTGGCCGATAGTCACTGGCTTTATCGTTTTGTTTTTTGCAAAAAAATAAGCGCTCAGCATTAAACCCGCTAATGCTTTATCAAAATTAGCATACAGGGTAAATGCAATTGCGTTACTGGTGACTTGTTCATTAACAACAATTGGCAGGTTATTAAAACCCGCAAACCAATGTAAGGCTAACCCGAGGGAGGTCGTTAAAAATAAAGACGTTAGAACATTACGTTTTAACGCTGAGGTTGCCAATAGCGTAAAGTGAAACAATCCTACATAAACAGCTATAACAGCAACCGCGTTTAAATTTATATATTCTTGATAATAGGCAGTAATAACACTTAGCAGCAATAAGTATTGCCATAATGGTTGGCGAAATACAGTGAGTTTACACTGTGGGAAAACACATAAAATAGCGGCAGCTAAAAAGTAAAAAGTCATTGGCAAATACAGCTTGTTGTTTGATAGGGGAAATAAGAAAAAACGAATTACATAGCGTTATAGTCTCAATTAGATAATTTTGAGCTATTAATAATTATAGGCTTGTCCGCTACAAATAACGGCTAAATCACAATTGTAGCGGGATACTGATTGGCACTGCTCTAGTGTAAATGCATTGCCACCTAAAGAAAGCACATCGTTTTTAAGGGATTCTATAGCTTGTGATTTCAAACGGTTATAGCTAATTGAGGATGTTCGCGTATCATCTGAAACATCGCAGCTTTCGCCTTTTATTCCACCAAGGGGGCTTGCACCTCTATCGAGAGCGTCCTGAACACTGTAAAACTGCTCTAGGCCACGTTTTTTAATGTGGCTTGAAACGTGTTCTGATAAAACCTCGTCGTCGATATTGGTTGTGTAAGTAACGTTATTACAGCCAATTAAAAATGAAACCGCGCATATTAATAAAGAAAAATACTTCATTAGTTAATCCCTTAAACTCGTATTTGCCTAATTTACTTAGTAAATTAGCGAGTTGCAAATTATCATTTTTCGCCTTTATTAAACAGATTCGACCTCTCAAGATTTTTTTCTGGTAGTATAGCTAGGTTATAAGCAGTTTAAGCAGTGAACACACTATGTTAAGTCCTTACTATCAGCAGCATGCTGATTATGTTTCAATTTCTCGTGAGCAAGGTTGTCGCTTTGCTAAATGTGTAGCAGACGACTACAACCCGCTTCATGATAAAGACGCTAAAAAGTTTTGCGCACCAGGAGACTTACTTTTTTCTCTAGTGTTAGACCGCTATGGCATTAGTGAGCGAATGGAGTTTACCTTTGCCGGTATGGTTGATGAAAATACCAAGCTAAATTTTCCAGAACAACCTGGAGAAGAGTTTGATGTAAACCATGGCGAAAAAGTAATTTTAAAGGTTAAACGCGACGGTAAAACCAGTAAATGCCCAACACTTACAAACAGTTTAATAAAAAATTATGTTGAGTTCTCAGGTGCTGCGTTCCCGCATGTAATTATTCCTTTAATGGGCAAGCAAGAGGTAATGATAAACCCTGCGCGCCCTATGATTATTTATGAATCAATGATCATTAATCTTAATAACATTGATATTAAATCACCGACCCTAGAGTTTGCAGAGCCAAGTTTTGAATACGCTGGTAAACGCGGCAAAATAACCTTGCGCTTTAATTTATTAGAAAACGGCGAAAAGGTGGGTTTTGGTGAAAAACACATGGTGGTATCGGGTATTCGTGAATACTGTCAAAGCACCGTAGATGATTTAATTGCATTTTATAATGAGCGTAAAGCCACATTAAAACCGGCTTAAATACTTCATTTTACTTAGGCGCTATTTAGCGCCTTTTTTATTACTTAAGCTCAGGTATAATAGCGTTCTTTGTTATTTTAAAGCCAAGCTTATGTCTGCCACATCGTTCTCATCACTAGCCCTAGACCCGTTACTATTAACGGCAATAGAGCAAAATAATTACACTACGCCTACCGCCATTCAGCACAAAACGATACCGCCAATTTTAGCGGGCAAAGACGTTATGGGCAGCGCTCAAACTGGTACTGGTAAAACAGCCGCTTTTGTTTTGCCGCTATTACATAAGCTTTTAAATACCGCTAAAAAAGACGAACCAGGCATTGCCCGTGTGGTTATTTTAACGCCCACTAGGGAGCTTGCTCAGCAAGTATTTGCAAGCTTTGAAAAATACGCACAAGGTACAGATATAAAAGGTGCACTTGCCTATGGTGGCGCAAGTATTGGCCCACAAATTAAAGCGCTTAAAACAGCACAAGTAATAGTGGCAACGCCAGGGCGCTTACTTGATCACATAGTGAAGGGCAGTGTGGTGCTTTCAAGCGTGGACTCTTTGGTGTTTGATGAAGCAGACCGTATGCTTGATATGGGTTTTATTGACGAAATTAGACGAATACTGCGTCATATCCCAGGCGATCGTCAAACCTTACTGTTTTCAGCCACCTTTGATGACAGTGTATTTGAGTTAAGTAAAAAATTACTTAAAGACCCTGAGCTTATTGAAGTCGATAAGCGCAACTCTGCTGCTGTAGAGGTTGAACAAGTTATTTACGCAGTAGATGAAGACAGAAAGCGCGAGCTGGTATCGCACATGATTGGCATGAAAAACTGGCGCCAAGTGCTTATATTCACCCGCACAAAACAAATGGCCGATAAGCTTGCCAAAGAAATGTGTAAAGATGGTTTAAAAACCGAATCTATTCATGGTGATAAATCGCAAGGTGCCCGCGACCGCGCATTACAAAACTTCAAAGAAGGCAGTACGCGTGTTTTAGTGGCCACCGATGTAGCGGCGCGCGGTTTAGACATACCGGCACTTAAATACGTAATTAACTTTGAATTGCCATACATAGCTGAAGATTATGTGCATCGTATTGGCCGTACAGGGCGTGCTGGCGAGCAAGGTTTAGCGATGTCATTAGTGAGCTTAGATGAGCAATGGCTGCTTGAAGAAATTGAAGTATTGCTTGATACCCGCTTAACACCACAATGGCTTGAAGGCTACGAGCCCGACTTAAATAAGCCACCCAAAGATAACCGCAAAAACACTAACAAAGCGCGTAAAGATCGCGATAAAAAACGTATTACAGGCCAAAGAGCGCCAAATAGAAGACGTAAATAAAAGCGTTCAGTTTTTAGCTATCAGTTGTCAGTAAAAAGAGCCCAACACGGCGTTAAATTTAGCGCCGTGGTTTGCTGCATCTTCTTAATTCACTACCTCTCCCTGTTAGTTCTTTTTAGCACACAGCTTAAGTGTTAAGTCATTGTATTGTTTACATGTAATCAATAAAGTGTAATTATTTTGTCGAGAATGAAATCAGGTGATTGAAGCGAAAAATATAAAAAAGGAAGTGAAATTGGATTATCTCAATTGGTTGAAAAAGGAATATGCTGAGCTAGGTAATGTGTCAGACGAAACTATTAATGCTCATATAAACTCAGCAAAAATGGACTCTCAGCTATTTAGGGAGTTTATCAAAGTCTTAGGGTTTTTAATTTTTGTGGTTCCATTCAATTTGTATCTATCTATTTCAGGGGTGGTCATTTTTAATAGTATTTACTATTGGCTTATTGTGATCTTTTCGAGTTTTATTGGAGTTCTTGTTGCATTATATTGCGAGCAAACCTTAATTAAAAAACAGCTTAAAAAAACAATCCGCGATAAACACAGTAATAAAATATAAATTTAAAAAGAAATTGACCGGCCAATTACATTATAAAAATAAAAAGGCAAGCCATATAGGTGTAGTAGCTCATATCTGATCTTACAGCTGAGGAGAATTAGTTTAGACTTCACCTGACAAGCTGCTATGAGCGATAACCGGTCATTGAAAGTGGCTAAATATCGTCGTTAATTGATTGGTTAAGCTGTTCTTTGCGCATATATTCATGAAAATGAGCGACGCGCGCATTATTGCTCTATTAAACTTTACTTAAAATTCTAGAAAAATTAGTCATAGTAATACATTAGGTTATTTGTTAAAACTATATCATGCAGAAAAATGAGTGTTTAGTCGGCAGAAATATGCGCGATGAGCGCACTATTAAAATGTTAGGCTAAACATGAACATACTTATACTGACCTACGGAACCCGAGGCGATGTGCAGCCATATATTGCCTTGGGGCAAGGCTTGAAGCGGGCTGGGCATTGCGTCACGTTAGCCACGAGTTCACGATTTGAAGAGGATATCGAACTTGCTGGGCTGCAATACGCATTCATGAACGACGGTATGCTGAGGTTGTTGGATGCACCAGAAGATCAAGGCGCATTGGAAGATACAAACAATATATTTCAAGTCGTAAAGCGCACGCTAGGCTTACTCAAAAAAATTGGCCCAATCCAACGTGCCCTTGCGGACGAGAGCTGGGCCGCAGCAGAAAAATCTCAGCCTGACATCATTGTGTTTCACCCTAAAGCGTTTACCGCCCCCGATATCGCTGAAAAGCTCGGTGTTCCTGTTGTACTGGCGCTGGTAGTACCCGGCTTAGTGCCTACGGCTAAATATCCAAATATGATGCTGCCACGGCTGAGGTTGGGCGGGTGGTATAACAGACTCTCCTATAGCTTTGTTAATAGACTGATTGGGTTGTCGGTGGCTAAGTATGCTCGAGCTTGGCGCAAAGCAAATCAACTGCCTAAAGGAAAGCGGTTTAGCCTTTTACATACCGCCGATGGCACATTAATTCCGGTTATTCATGGCTTTAGTCACTTGGCACTACCACGACCTGACGACTGGCCCCAAACCGCCAGCATTTGTGGTTATTGGCATACCCAAGATGATGACGATTATGAACCTTCACCAGAGCTTTCGACCTTTTTGGAGACAGGTCCGCCGCCTGTGTATGTTGGCTTTGGATCCATGACAGGGCGTGACCCCGAACGCCTAGCACGTATCGTCATTGAGGCACTGCAAAGCGCAGGCGTGCGGGGGATTCTGGCAACAGGCTGGGGCGGTATGGAAATTAAGGCTTTGCCGCAGGGAATGATTGCGGTTGATCAAGTGCCTCACTCATGGTTATTTTCTCGCGTGTGTGGAGTGGTTCACCACGGCGGCGCTGGAACCACGGCTGCTGCCTTACGGGCAGGCAAGCCTTCAATTGTTATTCCATTTTTTGGTGATCAACCCTTTTGGGGAAATCGTGTGCATTCGCTGGGCGCCGGAGCAGCTCCTATTCCATTGAAAAAGCTGACGGTGGAAAGACTAGCGGCAGGTATTAGAGAGGTAACCACAAATCAAACTATAATCGAACATGCCGCCGCGCTGGGAGCTAATTTGCGAGAAGAACACGGCGTGGAGAAAGCTGTTGCAATAATTGAAAGCCTAGTAGCCAAGCCTAACCAGGCATTGCAGCGGACAAGCCGCTGAATGCGGCGTTATGGCCTCGCAGCCTGATAATTCCGGTATAATCCTGCCCTTTCAAATGACAAGGAATGTTTCATGAGTAAACCCGCTGCCCGATTGGGCGATATGCACGTCTGTCCCAAAGTTGAACCCGGCCCGGTGCCCCATGTGGGCGGCCCAATTGTACAGGGTTCGACCAATGTGATTATCGGCGGCATGCCCGCCGCCCGCGTCGGCGATATGGCCGTCTGCGTTGGGCCGCCTGACAAAGCCGCCTCAGGCACATCTACTGTCTTGATCAATGGCAAACCCGCTGCCCGCATGGGCGATTCCTGCGGCCACGGAGGAAAGATTGTCATTGGCTGCCCGACGGTACTGATTGGCGATAGTGGTGGTTCTGGTGGCGGCGCTGTCGCGCCCGCCACTAGCGACAGCCATCTGCCTCAATCCCCGCAAAACAAAGAAGAAACTTTACAACGCATGGAGCAGGCCACAAAAAAAGTACAGGAATGCCGCCAAGCCAAACAGGAGCTTCCGCGCTCCCCATACAGTACGGCCGATAAGGCGCGTATTGTCGATGAGGGATTAAGCGATAAGTTTATCGTGCGTGTCATTGAGTCCAAATACGCGGGTGATAGCGGTACCATTGGCTATATGCCAGAGGGAGCAACCACCGCCACCTACTGGACAACCACTTACACACAACTAGAGCATGCCGATAAGGACGCTGAACTGATTACCAAGGCCGTTGGTATTGATTACAACCCCGAGGCCGATTACACCTTATTGCTTATTGACCAAGAACAGGCCAACGCCAAAGGCGATATGGTGAGTTTTATTCCCACCTATGGCAATTTAAGCGAGTTTTCACAAAAAGAAATTGCCGATGAATTTGAAGGCCGTGAATACCTCATCGAGCCCTGCATGACACCGGAATACAGCGAAGCCTATGAGCATATTCATGGCACCGCTAAGCGTAAAGGTGTAGACCTTAATAATAAACAGCAATTTAACAAGCACGCCAAAAGCCTCGGCTTCGATGAAGATCAGACTGTGTTGCTGGATATGCGCCACCAAATGAACAAAAAGCTCGGTGCTAACGAACAGTTTTTGGGTAACGGTATGACCAAGGACAATACCGCCAATAACCCGGTTACGCCCTTTGGTGAACCTAAGACCGGCCAAGACTATGGCCCACTGGAAACCTTCACCTACGATAAAAACCCTCAAACATTGGGCAAGCTGGAAAAAGACGGCATTGTTACCCGCATTCCACTGAATAAGTCCTAAGGAACAAACATGAAGCAATTTAATGAGATAGACCCCTTAACCATTTCCCAAGACCCCCGTGTGGTTGCCAGCATTCAAGATGACCGAAACCCTAATATTACTTATTACTTCTTAATTGATGCCGATCACTTAATATTGGCAACTGCTGACTACTTCACCGACCTTGAGACACAAGAAAGTGAATGGCTGCATTACCAAATCGAATTCCCCAAGCGCGGCTTACAGTGGTACTTGGATACCTTGCAGCACAAATTCTTTAAAACCGAGGCTGAAGGCGGCCTGCCCAAAGGCCAGTTTCATGATAAAACTGAAATTGACGGTGAGCGACTAAAGCTTGGGCGTGCTTTCAACGCCGACGGTAACGGCGGGGGCGGGTATTCTTTTGTGACCCTTGATCGTAAAGAGAGCTATGGTTCGGCAAAAGAGCACACCTTCACTGACGCGTTTTTATTCAAAGGCGGGTTGATTCAGATTCTGCTAGATATTGCCGGTAAAATTAAGGCTGGTCAGCTATAAAAAGCCATAACAAACGCAAGCAGCCGGATATTTATTCCGGCGCTTGGCTTGTGCTTATCGCTACGCTAGCACAAGCCAATCCCCTCCATAAATACCGCTGTTGCGGGCGTTACTGTATTTGAGAGTTATGGAATTAAACGAAGCAATCACATCTTACAATGAGCTATTAGGCAAATACGGTGTTCGCAATTGGAGGCTTAGTGATGTTCGTTCTGCGTCATCAGCACGAACTGTACTTAAAAAGTTTGGAGGAATGGGAAGTATAAATGATTTATATATTTGTTTTGCCAATGGTCACAATATAAATCCAGATCAAGAAGCAGCAGTAAATAGTGAGCTTCATGAATTATTAGAGTGTATTTATCAGCATTGTAAAGCAAAGGCTAAGTAGTGAGAGATACATCACAAAGTTAAAAAGTTTAGGTACCCACGCACTTCGTGCTGGTCCTACGTAAACTGTTACGTTTTTTGTTTCCAAAAACACCGCCGTTGCCAAAGGCGTTATAAATCTAGGAATCATTATGAAATGGCCTACAACTGAACAATGCTATGCGGCAATGGCAAAACTCGCTGAGTATTATATGGAAGGTGAGAAGCTGGACTATTGGATGGATTTGATTTGTAGTGGAGTTGCTAAGGACGTTTTCCCTCCAGGCAAAGGCTTCCTTGTAGATATATATGAAGCAAGGATGTCCACGGATAAGCCTGAGCTTGAAGACTACTTGGAATTGCACCAGCTTATTTGTAGCGTATGTGTGTAGCTAAGTTAGATTTATAACCAGCGTATTAAGAGTAGACGGTGAACAGATGGCTGCTTTTTTTCACTAATTTTAGTCAACTGCTTCTTTAGTCAACTGCTTCCGCTGCTTACACAGGCGTTACCACTGTCTGCAAATGGCACAAAGCAGTCACTGGTAACGTTAACGCGGTAAGTTGGACTGTTTCTGATAAATTCATCATTTTTGTCGGATGGCGTTGCTCCGCCACTTATCCGACCTACGTCAAAATGTAGGTTGGTTAAGCCGAAGGCGCCACCCAACAGGCTTTCAAATTCACTTTTTATCCGCTCATAGCACAAATGCGACCATCAGCTTTGATAAAGTCCTACAGTTCAAACCTGATAGATCAAGTTAGTACTTATTAAAATAAACGAAGCTAACTACTTGAACTGGATTATTTTATGTCGCTTATCATTGTTGCCTGAACCCTGAACCCTGAACCCTGAACCCTGAACCCTGAACCCTGAACCCTGAACCCTGAACCCTGAACCCTGAACCCTGAAC